>CAZBSU010000008.1:0-18626 GCA_964494745.1 uncultured Planctomycetales bacterium
CGGGAGAAACCCGGCCCGGTTTGCGGGAATACACGTAAGCATTGATGTCTCCGGCCCACGGGGACACATATTCGATGACCGGGATCTCAATACCTTGATCCCGGGAAATGCCTCCAACCACCGGCATCCAGTAATCACGGCTGATCACATGATCCGGATGCTTATCAGAATCTTCCGGGAGACAGACAATAAACGCCTGCTTCCCTTGCCTGCAATGGGCGCGGTATGAATTTTCCAAGGTGCCGGCGACGATCTGACGCTCTTGATGTCGCAGCCGGTTTTTCTCATCATCCGGCATCGCGGCATCGATTCTGTATTGATAAAAGGGCAGGCCCAGCCCCTCGAGAGATCGGGAATGATTAACAAAGAGAGTGCGAACTCCTAACACCTTCGCGCCCGCCTCGGACTCCTTAAACCGTTTGTCTATTTTCGGAGGATAATCGTCGTCTTTCATGCCCAGGATCTCGGCCCGAAAACCGGTGGTCATAACCCGGCTGGTGATGACGTTGCGCAATTCCCGCACAGCCAGAATAAAAAACATCCCGCCCAGGCCGATTTCCGTATCATCCGGGTGCGGCGCGCAGCCTTCAATGGTGGCATCTACCGGCCAGAATGATTTCAGGACCCCGATATCTTCCGGATAACATATGAATCGCTCGTCACGGCCATAAGCGACGAGCCGACCGTCTTTCATTTTCTTTAATTTATAAGTCAGGACATATTTGATCTCTTCCGGCAGGCCCGGCTCAATCAATGTCCTGAGCAGGATCGCGTTGGCTTTCGCCTGGGCTTCGACAGCGCGATGATATGCCACTCTTTCCATCTGTGATTCATGGCATTCCATGGCCCGCATGACTTTCCGGAATTGGGTTTCTGTTAACGGACAAAAAAGATTGTAGTTTAATATCTTCGCAAAGGTTTCATACCCGATCATGACCTTGCTTCCGCGCCTGTTAAGCTTCCGTCCAATCCTGGCCAAGGCCTGCCGCAATAAAACATTCTCTTCGCGCCTGTCCTCATATTGCGGAAGGACGATCATATCGGGATTGAAGTGTAGCAGGGCCTTGCCGAAAGCGGGATCCTGTGCGTCAAAGCTGAAAAGGCGGATGGCATTTCGATTGGCCGTTAACGCATCCGTGAGCATCCCGGCGAATGTTTCCGCTTCTTCGGGATGAACCTCGATAACGGCCACCCGTTGTCCTTGGGGATACGGCATCGTATGCAGGCCTTCTTTCGTACACGAACTTAAGAGCGTACATCTGTCAGGCACAAAAGGGGGCAACTCCCTATTTCGAATGAAATAGGGAGTTGCCCCCTTTTTCAGTAAATACAACCCGATCAGCACCACAATCACCCATCCCGGCACGCCGGCCAGGGCCAGGAGCGTAACCGCAGGGATCTCCAGCCCAGCGCTGCGCAGGCCGGGCCGCCGTGGTTTCTTGTCTTCGGGGTTCAACTCTTTCCACGCCACGCCGTCGGATTCGAGATACCCGTCACTCGGCAGATGGGAATAGGTGTTCCCATGCCGGGGCAAGAATTCGACGAGCCGATCGCCCTCTTCCCCGCACAATTTAACGTAGCCGAGAAGCTTAAAATTTCTTGCCGCGGCATAGGCTTCGACCGCGTTCAGCAAAGCCGTGCCCGCGCCGCGCTCGCGATTATCTTTGGAAACATAAATCGTGAACTGCAATTTCGGAGCCGAATCCCTATCCCAGGGATCATTCAGGGCCTCTTCATTGATAAAATCGTGCATTCCCTCAGCAATCGCCACCCCCAATATTTCTCCGCCTTCTTCTTCCGAAGCCTGAAAACATATGCTCGCCGGATTGATCCGGTCGAACAGGGAATTCATCCAAATATTCTCCCGGGAACGCAATTTCACTTCCCAAACGAAATGCGGCGGATGCCGGGGATCAAAGCGGGAGACATGGATCTCAGGCTTGGATTGCGGATCTTTGGACGCCTGCGGTGTTTGAAAAGACAGCGGCGAGCCGCGGATACCGTGGGCACGCATGAACCGTTTGTTGGCTTTATAGGTTTCGCGGAAGATGCGGAAGAATCCGGCCGCGCCCCGCGGCTGGAACAACAGCACATATTTCGCCGCCTGCCACAGAGACGAGACCGGGGTCAAAGCCGTGATCGAAGGCTTCCCGCTCGCGGACCTGAACAAGCCCAACGGAAGGAGCCCGGCCATAACCATGCCCATCGGCGGGACCGGCAGCGGGATAGATATACCGAATTTGTTTAAGATAAGAAAAATAAACTGGGAAATCTCGGGCAAATAATGAACAACCGATCCTATTCCCGCCGCCGCGAAAATCAATGCAGCAAAGACCTTGAGCCAAAACCTGATATCGCGTTTGAATTCCTGCCGCCGGGCGTCTGCGGTTTTTTGTTTTCTTGGGAGGGATGCCGCGGGGGTTGCCTTTCGCATGTTGACAAAATACCCGAAAAAGACCGCGCCGAGCATGCCGGTCAGACAAGCCAGAACGACCCGCAACAATTGTTCGAATTCCGGATGAACCGCAATCCCGAAGAAAAGCAGGATCGCGCCGATACCCTGGATCGGGATCTGGCGCAAAACATCCCAAACGAGCCGGATCATAAAAGGCTTTGTGACGAAATGCCGCATGCGTTTAAAGGTAAAGTCTTCGCGGCGGGACGAAACCGTTCCTTCATATTTGATGTTATGCAAAAGGATGAGGAACAAGGTCAAAATAATACCGATCAAAACGCTGTAGGCGCCGGCGGCCATGACCTTGCGAGATAAGGATAAGGGCCCGATCCAGCCGTAAACCTTATAAAGCGTAAGGCCATTATAAATGCCAAAGAATATCGATGCCGACAGCGTCTGGGAAACATCGATCTTGCGATTGGCCCAGTATTGCGAGCTGACATCCACGAAACAATTGGAAAGCACGGCCATGGTCGCAGCAAAAATAATCCCATGGCTGTTCGGGATCATCAACAGGGCACCCAAAATCGACGTGACAACCAGGGCCACCAGAAAACCGGCCACGCCCTGGCGTACCGAATAAACGCTGAGGTCGATCTGTCGCGACCATGGCCGCCCGGGCAACAGATTCCTTCCCCACAACAGGGTGAATGCCCACATCACCAGGACGATAATCAAGGTGTCCGTCACCGCACCAACCATGGCGCCGAACAGGACAAAGATAATCCCGGCCGCGGCAGACAGAGCCATCACCGGCCCTGCCTGATTGGCAGACAGGCACAGCAGATGACGCTCTTTGAGCAACTTCTGCCCAAGCCGGCCAGTGAATCTCTTCCACGACCGCAACTGTCGCTCATGGCCAATAGAAGAGACTGCATCGATGAATCCATACTCTTTAATCAGACGTAATACAGTGGCTTTCTGCGACGCCAGGAACTTCTCGGCATCCTGCGCGCCGTAACGACGGTCAGATTCCAGTTTAATCCCGACCTTACTGAAAATCCTTCGTGACGGCTCAAACGGTATCATGAAAGTAAAATATCCCTGTTTGTCCGTCATGACCTTGACCGGCAAGGCACAAAGCTGGGAACCCAAACCCTTGTATATGGCTTTGTCGCCCAATTCTTGTCGGTCCCACGGTGCGGTTTCCATGCAGAAACCTCTCCATAAGCCGGGCTTGTATTCCTCTACTCGCCGGAGACCTTCGACTTCCCTGTCAGATAAAATGTAATAATATCCACTTTCTCTCGGATCCCTTATTAATCCTCTGATGACATGTCTGAAAACCAGCGTATCGTATTTCTGCCATTTCTTAAGGCTGCGCCGGATCATGTCCGCCGTTGCTTCGTCCCGGATGTCTTCCGCCCTTAGGATCTTCAATCCCGCAACTTTCTTTCGGACATTGTCGAACACAATCAGCTTGTCCTGATACCAGCCGCGCAGGAACAGCCAAATACGCAGGCGCCGGATCATTTTATAAAGGATGACCGAGATAACGACCACTAATAGAAGACCGGTCATGAATTTTAACGCAACCGTCAGCTTGGCCCCCTGCCCCAATACTCCGATTAATACCAGCATCCCCCCGCGGCAGGAAAGCCGTTTCCCAACACCGGGTCTTAAGACCCGATGTTGTTGCTGGATGTCGCTGGCAGGATTGGGTTTGCAGCCCAAATTTTTGTCTTCCCGGGCTTCCGGCTGCTGGGCCGCGTCGAAGATGTTCGTGCCCAAAATTCCTCCGGAGGTCCCCATTTGCCCTTGCAATCTTTCCTCCGGGCCCGAGACGGTATTCGACATAAGTATTCTGTGATAAAGATCTTTTGCCAATTCGTGATATCCGTCTACGGTGCTGATGCCATGAAAAACAGTGAATTCTTTCACGGCTCTTTCCAGAACCGGTCGGTCAGGAAAAAAGGACTTCGTGCTTTTATCGCCTTCAATCTCATACGCATCTTTAACCTTGCTGTTAAGATCACGGTCAATCTGTATCCGCGAGACAACGATTCCGAACCGGCAACGGAAGGCATCCCGCTCGAGCGAAACACGTCTTTCGCCCGATGAAATCCTGGCCCTGAATCTGAAATCACCACGGGCCACATCTTCATAATCAGAACATGTGCCAGCGATATCATATCCCGGGATGTTCAAAAATAACGCTGTATCTTCCGACCCGATATAAAACGGAATAACCGAGTCGCTTTCCTGAAGGGTTTTAATCAAAGAACCTTTACCCGCCCGGCTGATCCCCGACACAACAATGGCGTCCCCCTCTTCCGTGAAAAGTAAATCATTATTGGCCCGATAAGCCACGGCATCCAATTTCATGCGGGGAATAATATCTCCGAACTGCTCCCGCATGGCGTCGATCCACTCATAAATACGCGGCGCTCCGGCGTATCTGAAGCCGCTGCTTCGCGGATTCTTCAAGTACTTCAAGATCTCATACACAAAAACAAAACTCATGCCATAGGTCTGAATCAAGTCGTAAAGCCGGCTTAATTCATGCGCAAAGGCCCGGGCCCGTTCAAACGAAATCTTTTTTCCAACACCGGGTTGCCCAAACCCGGTGTTGCTTTTGTTGCCCTCTTCAGGATTTGAACTTGCAGCAAACTGTCCTTGTCTTCCCTCATTCCCCGGCATGGAAACAATATCTGTAACGGTATCATCCTGGCTGGACCCCATAACCTCCGAAAGACTCCTGACTTCTTTTTCAATAAATTGCGCTTGATGGGCATTATAAGCATCGAGTATTTTCTGTTTTATACGCGGACACTTTAATACATATCCCTTTTTGCTGTAAGGCAGGATCCGGCACCCCCTTGCGTCCCCGTCGTTTTCCAACTCCACCGCCAGCATCAAACAGTCTTCAAACACAAATTCACTGACCGCGACCACCCGAATGCGATTCAGTTCTGCTTTTAGCTCCTCAAGCAAGGTCGTTTTATTAAGCGTAGTCAAAGCGCGCCTTTGGATCATCCTGACAGCCGCTTTGGATACTCCAAACTCCCGACTAAGCTCAGATGTTTCGCGTCCGAGCAATCTTCCCGCAAATATGACGATGCTTTTATCTTCGCATAGCCCTTTAAGCTTGGGCAATATCATCGCTTTAAGGCTAGGAACGAGAAGAACCAGATTATAAAGATCCCTGTAAGCAAGCTTGTGATCAAAATTGAAATATTTCGCCAGATCCGATCTCTTATCAGGGGCAACATCTACCGCAAGCCGGAATATTTCTCGGGCCTCTCGCCTCCGGATCTTACGGATACGTTTTAACTCTCTAATATAGTTCCGCACAACCCCGCGCATGTGCATGATAATATATTTCAACGCCCATCTCCTAAAATCGGTATGACACTGCTCCCTGATTTCAATGACCTGTAGTAGGCCTTCCAATCCGGCGGCATGCAATTCAGCCACAATAACGTCTATCGGGACGCCTGAGCCGTATTGGGAGGCTATAATTTTGACGGCATCGTCGATCAGGTGAAAATACTGGGTCAACATTTCCCGCTTCGATTTTTTAGCCAAATCAACACCAGGTCTTAAGACCCGGTGTTGTTGCTGGATGTCCCTGGCGGGTCTGGGTTTGCGAGCCGATTTTTTGTCCTTCCACCCTTCCGGCTGCTGAGCCGCGCCGAGGGTGTTGGGGCCGAAGGTCCCGACGTCATCCATGTGATCCTCCTCCACATGATCCCCATTCAATGCGTCGTCCGCTTCTAAGCGGCTGAAGGCCAGCTCCAGCTGTTGAAATTCGGAGAAACGCGCCAGGATCGCCTCCACGCCTTCGCGGCCGTATTGATTGATCAGGAGACGGACCGTGCCCGCGGCCCCGACCTTGCGGATCAAGACGCTCAAGATGATGCCGGCTTCCCGCCGGTCGGCCAGGACCTCGCCGCCGTCCGTGAAAATAATGGTGTTTTCCAGATTTTCAACATCCTCGTCGACCGTCGCTTCATCGATCTCCTCTTCTTTCTCGTGAACAGTCGTCATGTCCGCCACGAATATCCTGGCATAGTTCCGCAATTCCGCGTGCAGCCTGACGTTCTGGCCATGCCGGGCCACGATCGGCGTGAGCAACTGGATGCGATAGATCCTGAGCAGCCGGTCAACGACCCGGGCTTCACGCGTGGTCGGCTTACGCGCCGGGCGCGTTGCGTTCGCGGTCCGGCGGGCCGTCAGCTTTTCGCGTATCTCGTTAATCTTATCCAAATATAATTCCACCGGCGTTTTTTCACGCTTCTCAAATCGCTCAGCCCGGACCGGTTCAGCCTGCAAGGATTCCCGGACTCCGCCCCATCCCACAAAGACCAAATTATTTTCCTTATCCAAAGCGAACCAAGAACCATAGATGTTTACCGAGTTTCGCTTGCCTTGATTGCGCTTTAATTCTTCCCATTTCACCATCCACATTTCGGAAGAAGGCCGCAAGGCGTCACGGATATCCAGCAGATGCCGTTTTTCAAAGAACCCCCTCAACGCATAGAGCGCCCAGGCCTCGATCTCGGCCTTATATTTATCCACTAATGCCGCGGCGACCGGGGCCGCTTCCTCCTGCTTTTCGTCTTTCTCTTCATCTCCCGCCAGCCCTTTGTCATCAAGCCCTTTTTGATACGTCCGGACGAAAGCCACATGCCGGTAAAGACCATATTGCGATATGTCAGCGTTCAGCCGCCGTGTTATTTTGAATTCTTTAAATTCGTCAATTTGGGCGAGTTGCTCCCGTAAATCAGCAAGGACGATCTTCTTCCCTTTCAAAGCCAGCTCATTAAGAATTCGCACGGCCCAAAGAAAAACCCCGGCGCTCCTGGACCCCAAAAGCCGCAAACCGTTATCGGTGATATCGACCTCCACCCTTTCTTTTTCAGGCACCCCCGGATCAAATCCTTTGAACCGGTTATAATGCTTGATCACCGCGGCGAGAGGAATCCCTAGTCTTGACGCCATGTTTGACCGGTCCTGCCCACACCCGGCCGCGGCCTGTTCAAACGCGTCACGCGCGATATCCCGCACCTTCATCGTTGACAACGTCGCCTCATCCAGCGTGACGGCGCGTCCGGCTATCTCAAAATGTTCTTCCGTGAACTCAACCGTCCACAATAGAAGCAGCCGGACCGGAATCCCGAGGATCGCGGCCGCCGGCTCATATTTCATGCCCGTATGTCCCAGGGTGTGCGCCGCGGCCAAAAGGAACCTTGTCTTCAAAGAAATGAAACCCGATTTATCTTTAGGCCTGATACCGAAACGCCCCAAAAGCTCAACGGCATCCTTTCTCGAAATATTAAGGAACTCGCTTATCTGATCCGCGTCCCCTTCAAAGGCCTCGATGATCTCTCCGACCGTATCGCTGTCCATCCGGTCCTGGATGGCCTGAACCATTTCTTCCGTCGCGTTGGTCTGCGCGAAAGACTCATGCGCGGGGTCAGAGAGGCGGAAATACAAAGGACAAATCGCGTGGCCCTCATGCAGGATGGTCAATGCCATTTCCCGGGCGTCAAAAATAAGCGCCGGGTTAATAATGATGCGGCCTTTGTCATTCGTTCCCAGGAGCGTCCGTTCGGTTTTGGCATGAAACGCATCGAACATAGCCTGCGGACCGATCAGGACCGGTGATTTCTCAATAACTTCGGCGACTTCCCTCTTGCCCGCCCGCATCAAGCACCGGACGATGATATCTTTAATATGGCTGCTTACATGTTCGGCATCTTTCAATTCCCTGCTAAATCTGGGTAATAGTCGCTTCAATTCTTTTTTCTGGTCATCCGTCAACTCGCCGCCGCCCTCAAGACGGGTTAAATCATGCTGCTTGTCAACATCGGTTGTAAAACGCCGGCTGCGGTGAATCTGTTTGTTCAGCCATCTGCGTGTCCCGCCCCAATGATTGACAATCGCGTCAGGTCTGAGTTCCATCAAGATGCGACGGTTTTGCCTCCGTTCCCGGCCTTTGCCCTGAGGTCGAACGAATGACAAACCGCCTAACTCTTTCACAATGGCTATGCCTTCAACCCAATCATCAAAGAACAGCAGCGTTTCCCCATCTGACTGCTCCTTAATGCGGCACAGGCTTCTGGCCCGGAACTGGGTTTTGTTGCGGTTGCCCGGATGCGACGAACAGCACAAGAGACAATCCTTCCGGACATACCGGAGCAGGTCCTCCTCCCTCAACTGCCGTATCACAATATCGTATTCCGCACCGCTGTTGACATAAGCCGGGCCGATTTCGTGCATATCACGTAAAAGTTCTCTTGCTCCGGCCAGGGCGCTCGGATTTAAATTCCGTTTAATATTCAAACGGGCTTTGCGGATAGCCCCCCTGATCCAGGCTTCATCAAAGCGCCCATCAGATAAATTAATTAATTTTGCTGTAATCTCTTCCGCGGAATAAATCGCGTTCTTATCGACCCATTTTATAGCCTGCTCATATTTACTGTTGGTCAACAGACAATAAACATTTACAAAAACCTCTTTCCAGGTCGGCTCAAGCAGAGTCCCGTGAACATCAAAAACCGGAATAATATTCTTATATTTTTCAGGATCAAGCGCGCGGCTGGCAACGATCTCAACCGGCGCCAGGATGGGAAGCAGGGGTGGGAATAGGCGGCAGATATCCAGGCGGATCTTCTGGCCAAAAAAGAACAGGGCGGCGCGCCGGGACGGAGGGGCCTTTGAGCTGATATACCGCAGGATCGAGATCAGATACAGGACGAACAGCACCGCGCCCAGAAAGCCCAGCAGCCCCAGCAGGACCTTAACACCCATCGTGCCCCCTATATATAGAAAAGCCAGCAGGCCGGCATGACTCCGCAGGCTTACGGAACTCTCCTGCGACCGCCGCGGGACATCGGGCTTTTTAATGGGGACCTTTTGCGCCCATTTCGCGTCTTCCATATTTCCAAAACCTATTTTGCCTTCGATCAGCGCGGGATCAGGGAATTCCCCGTTCCGTCCCGCGAGCCACATCAAATCAAACTCGCCGCTGACCTCTAGCGGAACGATGACACCGGCTGCTTTCAGCCGGGCGCACAGAAACGCGAATGCCTCGCTCATCTTGCTTTCGACATACGCAGCGAAATCAGCGACCTGTTCAAGCCTGACAACCCCCAGCTCAACCAGAGGCATATACATATCCGGGATCCTCGGCTTCATCCCGGCGGTCTTGTTGCGGCCGGTATAATTGGAGAAATATTTTGAACTGCCGATATGGGCATGCGATTCTGCCCTGAGGATCCGCGCCTCTCCGGTCGATAAGTTACCCGCAAATTTAATCCGCGTATCATAAGCTTTGCCTTTGTAACGGATAACCGGCATGACTGTTTCCATCATCCCGGGGTCATATTCACATCCCCCTTCAAAACTGTAAGGGCTGAACGAAACCAGTTCCCACAGCCGGCAAAGAATCCCGGTCACATCGTCACTCTTACGGCTGAGGCGCAATTGCACGATACTTTCATCCGCATTCCGGAATATCTCTTTATTCAGTTCCAGCTGCGCGAAATAATCTTCGGTCACACCCGTAACATCGGCCATCGTAATAACAATCTCTCCCCCTTCTTCTTCGATGAAGAAAATCTCACTGCCACCGCCCAAGCCTTTATTGGGTTTATAAACAAGCGGAAGCCGTATACGCCCTTCCGCAATACTATAAGCCGTCTCCTCGAAATCCCTCAGATCGCCTTCGCGCACAAATTCGGATAACGGTGTAAAATCGCCCATCCATCCCGCTGCGGCCGGGAAATCACCAACCAGGGTTTCATCCTTGCGGAAAACTGTGAAAAAGGGCGGCTGTTTGAACGGGCCGGAGCGCAACAAATGACGCAACGTATATTTGCCCCGTAAAGCGCATTTCAGGTCCTTGTACGTTATACTGCGTGCGGGATTCAATCCCGGCCATGGATTTGTCACGGCGGGCAGCGCGGGCTTTGATACTTCTTCACGGATTATTGCACTACGCGCCGCCAACCGATGTTTCCACCAAATAAAGGCCAGTGCCGCCAAAACCAACACCGCCAACGCCGACTTCAAGCCCGCCGTCATAGTCAAGACCGGCACAGCCAACAAAGCGGTATGGCAATGCAGCTTCCCGGCATCTTCACCCGGCCGGTGGTTGCGGGATGCGCCGAAACCCACAACGCCGGGTCTTAAGACCCGGTGTTGTGGGTGGAAATGCTTGGCAGAAATAATGTTACGATTCATTTTTTGAGACATCCGTGAAACGAGATATAAAACGACCACCACCGCGCCCAGAAAGCCCAGCAGGCCCAACAGCACCTTCCCGCCCATTGCGCCTAATATATATAGAGAAGCCAGACCCAGACCGCCGTAACAATGCAGAGCAGGGCCTTTACTTCCTTCCCTGCGTTCACCCGCCCTTCTCTCACCCGTTTTCCTCTGCCCGAAAAGGTCGTTCTCGGTCAGGGTGTCGCGGACATCCGCCAGCAATTGCTCCTCTTCTCCCATTTCCACAGAATCATCTCTGGGCCGCATGTGCCAGCGCCGTTCCGTTCCCTTGTCTTTGACTAGCCGGACAACAACCTGGGAGCACGGGATACCCATCCGCTCCATGGCCGCCAACACGCCGGGCGCTTGACGGTAACGATTAAACCGGGATCGCCTGATCTGCGGTGCTGTGTCCTCAAGGGCCCGGAGGAATGCTCTCAAAGAAAAGTTATACAAGCGAAGCCGCAGCATCCATCCCGCGTCGGTCAAAGGCAGGGTGCGCGCCACACAGTCTTTCATGCCGGCTAGACCGGATATCTCCAGGGCCTCGTCCAAGATCGGATTCCGATATCGAAGCTCCCTCAATTTACGCGGATCAATTCCCAGGACCTCTTTAATCTGAAGCGGATAACACATCCAGTTGATGGAGTTAAAAATGGCCTGTAACGCTTTGCGGGCGGGCAGCCATTCACGGGCCCGGGTCTCGCGGTTGATGAGCATGCGGTTCCTTATGCTGACGGATCTTCGCGCCCCGGTTAACGCTTTTCTCAATGCAGGAATCTTATGGATCATAAGGACGACTTCTCCCTGCCTGAGCCCGCATTCCCGGGCCACGGCGGCAACGGTTATCCGCGCGGGCATCATATCCACGGCGTTGGCGCGTCGCCGTATCCTTTCGATCGCGCGCAAAATCCGTTCTTTCTTTAGGAAAATTCCCGAATCCGGGGATGACGTCTCGGCCCAGCACTCGGGCCCGTACTCTTCCTCAAATAATTCTTTCGCATTCATGGATACAATTCTCCGTCTTTCCTTCGCTTCCATTGAAACGATCCAGTCCCTGATCCTGGCCTCGGCCTGAATCCTCAACCGGCTGATTTCCGCGCGGGTCAGGTTAAAAATCCCCCCGATCTCTTTTTGCGTGCAGGCGCATTTCCCGTCCAGATTATAGTATCTGGTCATGATATCGATCTCTTTGGACATCAGGATACCGGCGGCCAGGATGTCCTTCCAGCCGATACATATCTTTTCGGGAGAGGCAACCGGTATCTGCCCCCATTCCTTACTTGACAAATGCAACAGTTTTTTAGGCATCCCCGATGTTTTCGGATGTTCCCCGAACAGAAGGCAATTATTGATCTCGGCGGCCGCGAGATCCAGGGCCTCCCGGTGCGATAATCCCGCGGACTCCAGCAATTCATGCAGCATAATGTCACTTGGGATTTTGTATGCCGCCGGCAGGAATCCTTTTTCAGCATAAAAAGTATCTCCAACGATATAAGTCCCGAAAGTATATCCCTGCTCGATCATGAACTCGGCCATAGATTTGGCTACACCGGTCCGCCGCAAAACCGCCCGTGACAGCGCGCCCGGGCGCCAGTCAATAAGAACAAAGTCCTGCACAAACGCTGTCGCCCGATCAGGCGTCAGGCCTTCAACCCCTTCCTCTTCCAGGCGCGCCAGGATCTTTTCGGCCCGGGCCCGGACCTTCGCATAAGCCCTCTTGAAGATCCTGACATCATTAGACCGGCGCATCACCGCGTTTTGGGAGTCCCCGGCCATGGCAATAATCTCTTCGATCTGCTCTTTTGTCAGCCAGCCGGTAAAGCCCTGTCCGAGCCCGACCTTTACGGACGGAGCGTCGACCTCCACCGCGTGCAGGTCGAGCCAGCGGGACGCTTCGGTCAGGGCCTCGACCGAAATTAAATCAACCCCGGCGCGGGCGATCGCGGCAACCTGGTCAAGGGTAATGCCGCGACCGGAGGCCTCAACGGTTACAGCGCCGGCCGCGGATGAAGCCCGGATCATCCCGACCGCTTCATGAATGTCTCGTGTCGTCATATCTTTAAGCATAACCCGGTCAATCCTTAAACCATCCTGCAGGCAGTCAAGTATCTCCCTGACCTGGGACAATGTCTCGACTTCGACAGCGACAAAAATATCCTGGCTGCGGTTGCGCACCCGCCTGACCGCCGGGCAAATACCGCCGCAGTATTTAATATCGTGTTTTCGGAGCAAAACCATCTGTGCCAAAGACCGGTCAGGCGTCCCGGCGCCGATGCGGACCGCGTAACGTTCCAGGGCCCGCCATCCGGGCGTCGTCACCGGCGCGTCCAGGATCTCCGCTCTTGTCCCGGCGGTCTGCTCGACATACCGCGCCGTTACGGTCGCCACGCCGGACAAACGCATCATATAATTCAGCGCCGGACGCCGGGCCGGGAAAACGCTCCTGGCCCGGCCGCTGACGATCATGATCTCTTTACCCTTAGTTAATGCATCGCCGTCCCGCGCGCGCATCTTGATCTTGATATCCGGATCAAAAGTAAGGAATACTTGCTTAGCCACCTCCGTCCCGGCCAGGACACCCGCTTCTTTTGCCCGAATGACGATCGTAACCTGTTCATCTGCTTCATATAAATACTTCGAGCCGAGGTCCTGACGGTCCTCCCGCAGGGTGTAATCAATGTCGTTCATTAATTCGGCTTCGCTGAGATAATCATAAACTGACACACCATGGCCTGCAGGACTTCCCCTCAACATCTCCGACGCAGGCTCATCGTCTCGGCGTGTGTTTTCGGTCGGAGCCCTCGTCTGTTCCCGTCGGCCTCCGACGGCCGGATTGATAATATCGATATCCTGAAGGTCCCGCCATCTGGCCGAGTGAGTGAGCGCGCCGACGGATATGAACTCGACCCCGGTCCAACGGGCGATACGGGCAATAAGGTTCAAAAGGATGCCGCCCGAGGCCTCGATGCTCGGCGCGCTGGTACGTCGGAAATAGGCAGAACGGCGGATCATCTTAACGGCCCTGCGCATCTGCCGAATGCTCATATTGTCCAGCATGATCCGGTCAACGCGCAGACCCGCATCTTCACATTCCAAAATCTGCCCGACCTGATCCAGGCTTTCAGCCTCGACCTCGACAAAGATATCCTGATTTCTATCACGGACCCTTTTGACCGCTGATTTGATCCCGCCGCAATGAGTGATATCTTCCTTCTTGATCATGATCATGTCTTCCAACGAAAAACGGTGATTCCGGCCGCCACCGATGCGGACAGCGAACTTCTCCAGCCCGCGCCAGCCGGGCGTGGTCTTACGCGTGTCCAGAATCTCCGTGTCCGTCCCGGCGGTCTCATCGACAAAATGAGCCGTAAGCGTGGCCACCCCGGATAAGCGCATCATGTATTTCAAAGCCGGGCGCCAGGCACGGAAGACCTGTTGAGCCGGGCCTTTGATACACATAATCTCTTTGCCCTTATAAAGCTCATCGCCTTCACGGGCCGTCTCAACCCTGATACCGGAATCCAGCGCGGCAAAGACCGCGCGCGCGATCTCTGTGCCGGCCAGAATGCCGTCTTCATTGGCGCGAATAATCATCGTTACCTGCTCGTCTTCACCGTAAAGATACTCCGGCCCTAGATCATGCCGTTCCTCCCGGAGAACATATTCGGCATCGGCTTCAACCTGTTCAGGGGTTAAATAATGATAAACACTCAAGGCCTGCGCCTTTGTTTTTTCGTCCGTCCGGCCTTCAGGCGTGGCAAATTTATTCAGGATCCTGGTTTCGTCATGAGAAAGGATGCGGGCGTCTTTGATGAAATTAATCAAGACCCGGACGACCGCGGGGCTAAGCTCTTCTTCCCGTTCTTTCCCTTCTTGATCGCAATACAGCAGAGCCGCGACATTACCGAAAAGCACGGCCTCGGTTATAAAATTCACGACCAATGCACTCAGGATTTCAGCCCGTCCCTGTGGCGGGAGGCCATACTGACGCCTCACAGCTGCCATTAAGGTTTCAAGATTCAGATCCCCGTTTATGTCTTGTTTCAGCGCCGCCCGGATCTTCCCGGCTAAAACATCAAAATCGAGCTGCATACCGCTAATGCGTCTTTTGCGCTTCATATGGTAAAGCAGAGTCAAATACAGTTCGCGTTCGATCAAACGTAGAGAAACATGGCGATATCTGGGGATCTCACCCTGCAAAACAGCCGCCGCAGGAGAGATAGCACCCCGCAGGATAATAATCCGGCAATCATGTTTCTCGGGCTTTAGAATGTCACGCAAACTCCGCGGGACGTCCCGCCGCCGGCCGATATACGCCAGGCCGTGGCTATCCAGGAACTGTGCTGCCTCCGCCCCCAGGACCCGGTCAAAAACCGGCTCCATCTTTTTCCTGAGCCAGCGCGGGAAACAATATCCCTCTTCGGAAGGCCCTTCATTCAAGAAAGCGTCAAGCATGGTCTCAAGCTCGCTGTCAGGGACATATTTTGGTCCCATGTCCAGCACGTTGATGTCATGATCGCGGCGGGCGATCGCCTCGGACTCGGCTCTCGCGGTCAGAACCGCCTGCTTAAGCCGGCCTGAAGCAACCCGCCGCGCGACCCTAGCCACAACAGCGGGTCGTAAAATCCGGTGTTGTGGACAGAAATGTTTGCCAGGAATAAAAATACGACGTGCCAATTTATAAAATAGACCACCCAGGCATATCCCGGCTACTATCCCGCCCAGAATAAGCGTCATCTCCAACGGCAGCAGAACGGCGCCCACGCCGGCGGTGACGACAAGCACGGCCTTCCGGCTGAATCCGCCCCGATGATGATCACGGGCCTCTTGATCTTTGTCCTGGCCCTTCTGTCCTGAATCCCCTCGCTCTTCGGATAAATCGGCGATCTGACCGGCAATAGTCTGGAAGGCCTCGCGGATACGGACATCCCTATTATATTCAGGCATATAAACGACAACGGCGTCCGCTTCACGTAAAGCCGGCAACTGATTGCGATATTGCAAGACCGCCGCGCCGGTCGCCGCCGCAGTCCCGCCAATATAGAGCCTTGTCTCGGTTAATTTATCTTCGCGCCCGAGATCCTGGTTCATCGCCGTGACAGACTGCGCTAAATATTTTTCGGAATCCGTGATCACCGCATAATCCGCCGTTCTTCTGGCGATATGCAGGGCATATCGATTGGGGCGGGCAACGATGAAAGAATCTTTAAAGGCCGGCTGTTGGCGGATAAGCTCCGGATCATTCATTTCGAGCCGGCGGGTGATCAGACTCCGGACAAAGGCTGAAAAATCTTTCGGTTGGACCAAAATGACCTTTGTGTTCGTTCTCCTTGTTTTTAAATAAGCACCGGCCCCGGTAAAATCTCCGCGACTGACCGGCATAACCAAGGCGACCTTTTTATCCCGGGTGATGCCCTGCGCCAGGAGCTGCCGGTCGATTTCAGCTCCGGCAAAGGCATTAGCGGTTATGATATCCTTATCACAATGTTTTATCATGACCGCGGCCGAACCGTAATACGGGTAGTAGACTTTCCGGCTTTGCTTCTCGACGGTATCCACAAACTTTTTGGCTTCTTTCCAGGTTGACTCGTAGGTCGGTGCGGTTACAACCTGAACGATTTTGGGGCAAATCCCCGGGACACTCATCATGGCATCCAGCATGTCATTGCTTATGCCTGCTGGGACATAGATGACCGGCTGAACATGGCCAATAGCCTGCCACAATCCGCTGTCCTTGGGATAGCAGCTCTGATAATATTCTTTCAAATCGCGCACAGCCTCCAGGACAGCCAGAGCGTGAACCCCGTCGGAATAGGTAACGACAAAAAGAAACTTATCTTTACGCCAGGCCGCCCCGCGGACGATCTCAAGCCACCCCCTTATCGCCGTGTCGACCTTTAAGGCCGCGCCGCGGATCCGGTGCGAGCCGCCGGGCTGGCCAGTCTCGTCCTTGGCAAAGACCGGCTTGCCGACAAGCTCAGACATATTCGGCATCCTCGTCAACGGCGTTTCGCAAACAATACCCAGCCTTTTGAGCCGCCGCATCGCAGCGGTTCTCTGCCGGACATCATTGCTAAGCCGCCTGTATTTCTCCGGATGGCGGTTACGCCAGACACGCCGCAATGTGATACCTTCGGCGATAGCGATCAAAACCGCGAATATAATATTACGGGTGAAAAAGAACCACACCGCGGACGGAATAAGCTGCGGGGTCGCGCCGATGAGGAACAGGAAGCTAAAGGCAATATAAGCGATGAGGCTGGTCTTATAACTGACCGAGAACGTCTTGCCCGCAGCGAACTGCGGGAACCGGCGCGCGATGCGGCTGATATAAACGTTAACCGCGGCCAGCGAGGAAAGGACCAGTATATCCATTAGGATATTAAACACGATGAAGACCGGCCAATGGACGCCCGGGATGAGGTAAAGACTCGGGATCTTGCTGGTCCACACGTCCGTGCCGAAAAGTTTATACATAATAACCAAGAAGGTTATCAGCCCGCTGGTGAATACGTCATTGGCCAATTTCCGGCGCCGGAATATCCGCCGCCACTGCCAGGTCTTGGCGGCCACACATTCGGGGACAATATTTCGCAAAACAATCAATAAGACACTGAAGGCGGCCATAGCGAAAGAGCCGGCCGTAAAGCCCTGGATCACCAGAATCGTTGCGAACGTTATAAAGATCCCCGCGCCCATGCGCGCGTAAGTAAGAAGGCTGTATCGGTTATCTGTTTTTTCGTTCTCAAAGAAAGCATCGCAAGCTTCTTCAAAATTTCTTTTTAAGAACGAATTCCTGCTGATCACGAAAATAACGACGGCCGCGACCAAGGTTAAAAGGATAACCGGGGATTGCAGGCAAAACCGGATCAGTGTTGAAAGAACGATCAGGACAAGTATCTCGGCCGGCCCCCGGCATTGCAATTTCATAAAAGTTGAGGACGGTCGAGACTTCCGACCTTCGGCTGGGCGGCGCCGCGAACGGGATTTCAAGTATTCCGCAAGGGTGCTGAAATAGGAAAGGGTATAAGCTGGCCTCCTTCTATCCCCACGCGTCAGGTCAACGCTGATGCGGCCGTTGTCAACGACAATGCGGGATATTCCCGGGCCATCAAGATATCTTCGGGCATACGAACGCACGCCTTGCTCTGTTCTCAGAGAGAGTATTTGATCTCGGATGCGGCTGTCGTCATCAAAATCAAAAATCATGTCCCCGATGAAATGGAAATCGACTTCGCGGAATCCCCGCCCGCGCAGAAAAGGAAGGAGATCCTCGAAGTAGCTTGCATGACACGCTCCGTGGAAACATCCCGTCATGACAATATCGATGGGTTGTTCGGGATCAAGGCCGGCAAACATTGTTTCCAGGTCCTGATCGTGGTTCTCGTCAGGGAAGTGTTGGGTGATCCTGACCCTGCTCTCGAGCCCGGTCGAACTCAGAGGACACGATCGCAAAATCTCGCCGTAATCTTCAGGAAAAGCAAGGATCAACCCGCCGTCTATCCGAAGGCCGTGCTGATGCAGGGCCAGAATCGTCTTGCCGTAGCCGCGCATCACATCCGGGAACGCATTGTCAAAATAGTTGTGCACCTCAAAAACGAATGTTTTATTTTCGGCCGGATGAGCGTCTTTTTCTTTACTGCGTGAGGCAGGCGGGATCTTGCGCAGCAGCCACATGAAACCCAGAATGAATGCCGCGATCAATATCGACTCATGCCCGCCGCAAAAGACAACGGCGAACATTAACAAGGTCAGGGCGAACAGCCTGCGCGGCGAGGTGCTCGCAAAAGAACCTGACAACGCGCGCGGCGGCGCCAGCGACCATTTCACAAACCGCATGATCTCGCCCCGGTGACGGATCGCCAGCCCGGCGCATAAGACGAGCGCCGCGTAAACAACCACCCAGCCGATAAAAGCGGCGACCGCCGCCGGCAGGCCTTTTACGCCGACCATG
>CAZBSU010000009.1:0-5093 GCA_964494745.1 uncultured Planctomycetales bacterium
CCCAATCGTTTTCAATGCCGACCACATGGCGGTCCGGGTGTTCCCCGGCGGTCCGGGTCAGAAATTCTCCCATGCCAAAGCCGATCTCCAGATCCAGAGGGGCCTTGGCTCCAAACTCCTTATCCCAGTCTACCGGGCGCTGGGATTGATACTGGGAGATAAAAAAATCCGCGGCTGCGGGGTGAAATTTGACATGAACCATAATCAAGACAGCTTACATCGTTCCCGGGCCAAACCGGCGAGGCAAACGGCCGGGCAGGCCGGGACGGCCGCCAGCAAAAATATTTTTCCTTACAGCTTGTTTAGAAACTCCCAACCCATGCCGATCAATTTCCCGTTGCGGAAAACCAGCGGGACAAGCTCGTCGTCATTGATCTGACCGTCCTGCTTTTGAATCCCGACCAGGTAATAATCAACTTCGTATGTCTTCCGCCCCTTTTTCAGGGTTTCGGACCGGCGGGGATTGTCCTCGGTCAGCGGCTTGTACTGCTGGCTGTCCCGGTCGGGCAATGTATATCCCACAATGACCGGCAGGGCCAGCACGGCCCGGACTTCGGTCCGGCTCATGCCGATCAAGACCTGCCGCAGGGTGACGAACCGGCGCGTCATTTCAGACACGTCAGGGTTGTCAGGGGCCGTCGGCCCTATCTCGGCCACAGACATACCGCAGCCGATCACCAATAAACACAGGCCAACCAGCCAAACAGTTCGCATCATCTTTCTCCTCCATGATCGGCGTTTCCGGCCGCCCGGGCTTGTCTGAAGAACCTCACCCGCTAAAAACCAAAAACAAGATCCCGATCGCGATCCGGTAATACCCGAACAGTTCAAAACTGAACCGTTTGATAAAATACAACAAAAACTTGATGCTGGCCAGGGCCACGCCAAAAGAGATCACAAAGCCGGCCGCCAACAGGCCCAATTCGGCGGACGTGAAGGCCGGCGCGGTCTTCATGAGATCATACGCCGTCGCCGCCAGCATGGTCGGCACAGCCAGCAAAAAAGAGAATTCCACGATCGTCCGGCGCGGCAGGCCCAAAGACAACCCGCCCAGGATCGTGGCCGCGGACCGCGAGACCCCCGGCACGACGGCCAGCGACTGGAACAGTCCGATCAGCAGGGCCTGACGATAACTGATGCCTTCCGGACGGGCGTCCGGATGCGGACGGCGCTGATACAGCTTCTCAAACACGACGATAACGATCCCGCCCAGCACGAGCGCCCAGGCCACCACCAGGGGATTCCCGAGCAGAAATTTCTTGATCAGCTTGTAAAACACGAATCCGACCGCGGCCGTGGGCACAAAGGCCGCCAGCACGCGTCGGATCAGCTGCGAATCCTTAATCAGGGCCCGGCCGTAAAGAACGACAACGGCCAGGATCGCGCCGCTCTGGATCGCGATATCAAAGCTCTTCAGGAATTCCGTCTGAGCCAGGCGCATGACCCGCGCGCTCAGGATCAGATGCCCGGTCGAGGAAATCGGCAAAAATTCCGTGACACCCTCGACAATGCCCAGGATGATGACTTGCAGCAATGACATATTTTAGCGAATCGCGTTTAGCGATTGGTGTTTGGCGATTCGTGATTAGCGGATAGAAAAAATCAGCGGCGGACGGTCATCGTCTGGTGACCACCCGCGCGCGGACCTGTCCCCTCAAAAGGTGACTGTCACCTTTTTTCCTGTTCCTGTTTGAGCCGGGCCTCCATCTCCCCGAGCTTCTGGCCCAAATCCACATTCTTGTCCAGAATCGCGAAATAATCCGCGGCCAGCTCATTGGCCTGTTCCTCCATGGCCTGGATCTTCTCGTCGCGCTGGCGGATATCATTGGCTTTCACCGTCAGCGATTCTTTCAGGAAAATAACCTGGCGCTCCAGATCGGCGATCTGGCGGCGCAACTCCGATTCACCGACGTTCAATTGCCGTTTGGCCTTTTCCAGTTCCTCGTTAAGAAAAATATTCTCCTGCTGGGTCGACGACACAATCATGGTCGTGCGGTCGATCTCGCGTTTCAAATTGGTAATAGCGGATTCCTGATTCCTTATCCGCTCGGCATTGTCCTGAAGGGTCTCTTCCAAACGCCGGATCTCCTGCTGATAAGCGGTCGTCTTGGCCGCCACCTCGACGGGGATCGCGGCCCGGGCCTCTTCCAGGTCGCGCTGCAATGTGTCGATCTTTTTCAAAAGCGGCGCCTGCGCCTGTTCGATACGTACCGGGACCTCAGCCTCGGTCGTCTTCAGCCGGTCCTCAAGGCGGTCCTTCTTGCCTTCGAAGGCCTTGCGGGTGCTGCGCAACTCGGCCTGGGCCTTTTGGCGGTCCGTTTCCCTCTGTTTGTTCAGATCGTCGATCCGGTTCCTCAACTGGGTGATCTGTTTCTGGGCGGAGGCCAAATCCCGGTTAAGCCCGTCATTGCGCTTGACCATGTCCTGGATAACGCCTTCTTTCTGATCCTGGACCTGACGGGCGGCCTGAAGATCCTTTTCAAGTCCGGCAATGCTCTTCTTCAGCGGGGCCTCGGCGCGGACGATCTCGTCGGGGATCGAGGCCTGCAGGGAGGCGCGGGCCTGTTTAAGATCATTGATCTGGGCCAGTAACGGCGCCTTGGCCCGCTCGACCTCTTTGGGAATCGAGGCGCGCACAGAGGCCAATTCATCTTCCAAATTCTTAATCCGCTCCTGGAGCGGTTTTTCGGCCGAGCTGATCTTGCCCGGGATCGAATCATTCATGGCCTTGATGTCTTTTTTCAGTTCCCGGATCGTCTTTTCCAGCGGCGCTTCGGCCTGGGCGATCTTTTGCGGGATCGAATCCTGGGTGTCCTGCAGCCGCTTTTTTAACGACTCGATTTGATCCATCAGGGGCTGTTTGGCCTGCTCGATCCGGCCCGGCTGCGCGGCCCGCATATCGTCCAGTTCCTTTTGCAGGGCCTGGATCTCCCGCTCCAACGGCCGGCGGGCCTCGTCCATCTGTCCCGGCAGGGCAGCGGCTTTATCCTTCAGATCCTCCTGAAGCCCGCTGATCTGTTTCAGCAAAGGCTGCCGGGCCTGTTCGACCTTTCGCGGGATAGAGTCTTGGATTCCGGCCAGATCCTGGCGCAGGCCCTCGATCTCTTTCTCCAGAGGCAGCCTCGCCTGTTCGATCTTTCCCGGGATGCTGTCGCGGACCTGCTGAAGCTCCTGCTCTACTGCCGACAACTGCTGATCCGTCTTCCCCTGTTGCTTGCGGGCCTGGGCCAGATCCCGTTCCAACCGATCCTTTTGTCTCGTTAATTCTTTAATACGGCTCTCACGGTCATCCAGCTTTTCCCCTCGCTGCTGGAGTTTCTGCTGAAGCTGATTAATCTCATCCTGAAGGGGTTTTTGGGCCTGGGCGATCTTCCCCGGAACCGAATCGCGGCTCTTTTGCAAGTCCGCCTGCAAATCCTCGACCTCGGCCTTCAGGACCCCGCGCGCCTCTTCCAGGCGCTGGGCCATGACCTTATCATTGTTTTCAATCTTTTCCAAAAGGAAATTGATCTTATCCTGCAGAGGCACTTTGGCGGCCAGGACCTCGGTTTCGGCCGCGGCTTCCGCATCCTGAACCTGTTTTTCCAAGGCAGCGATCTGCTCTAATAAAGGATCTTTGGCAGATTGGATCTTTCCCGGGATCTCGCCCTCGATCCGGAGAATCTCCTGCTGCAATTCCTCGATCTTTTTTTCCAGCGGCTGTTTGGCTCGGGCGATCTTGTCCAGGACCGCGTCCTGCGTGGATCGCAAATCATCCTGCGCCGCGGCCAGATTCTTCTCGAGCCCGGCCTTGTCCTTGCGGACATTTGCCAGATCCCGGGTCAAGGCCGCGTTCTCTTTTTCCAATTGCCTGATTTCATCCCGACAGGACTGAAGGGTTTGATCCCGGCCGTCCAGTTTATCTTTCAGGCTCTGGATGTCCGCGAGCAAGGGTTCTCGCGCCTGATCGACCTTGACCGGAATGCTGTCCTTGACATCGCGCAAAGACTGATTTAAATCTTCGATCGTTTTCTCCAGAGGCTGTTTGGCCGTGGCAATCTTGTCGGGGAGGGCCGCATCTTTCTCCTTTAAAATCGCCTGCAACTGATCAATCTGCTCTTCAAGCGGTTTCTTGGCCTGCGCGATCTGGGCCGGGACACCGTCAAGGGTCTCCTGCAAACGTTTTTTTAATGTCTCGATCTCTTCTAATAACGGCGCTTTGCCGGCCTCAACTTGACCCGGAACCTCGGCGCGCGCCTGGCGCAATTCGTCTTTCAGGGCAACGATCTTATCTTCCAGCGGACGTTTGGCCTCGGCGATGTCTCCAGGCCGGGCCGCGCGCTCGGTCTTCAGTTCGTCCTGCAAGGCCGCGATTTTATCCTCCAGAGGACGTTTGGCCTCGGCGATGTCTCCGGGCCGGGCCGCGCGCTCGCTCTTCAGCTCGTCCTGCAAGGCCGCGATCTTGTCTTCCAACGGTTTTTTCGCGGCCGCGACCTTTTCCGGGATCGAGGCCTTAGCCTCAGCCAATTCTTCCTGGAGCGCCGCGATCCTATCTTCCAGCGGCTGCCTGGCCCGCGCAAGCTCGTCGGGAACAGAGGCCTTGGCCCTCATCAAATCCTGCTCTAAGGTCTCGATTTTGGTTTCCAAAGGTTGTTTGGCTTCGGCTAATTTATCCGGGATGGATGCCCGGATATCCTTGATCTCCTGATTCAGGCTGTTAATTTCTTTTTCCAGCGGGGCTTTGGCCGCGGCAATCTTATCCGGTAAGGCCGCGTCTTTTCCTTTCAGCTCGGCCTGAAGCTGATCGATTTTCGTTTGCAGAGGCCGCTTGGCCGCCGCCACTTCATCCGGGACATTCGCCCGGATTGAACTTAAATCGTCCTGCAAGGCCGCGATCTTATCTTCCAACGGTTTTTTCGCGGCCGCGACCTTTTCCGGGATCGAGGCCTTAGCCTCAGCCAATTCTTCCTGGAGCGCCGCGATCCTATCTTCCAGCGGCTGTTTGGCCTGGGCGATCTTGTCCGGCTGCGCGGCCCGCGCCAAACGCAAGTCCTCTTTTAAGGCCGCGATCTTATCTTCCAACGGTTTTTTCGCGGCCGCGACCTTTTCCGGGA
>CAZBSU010000009.1:5193-18613 GCA_964494745.1 uncultured Planctomycetales bacterium
TCTTATCTTCCAACGGTTTTTTCGCGGCCGCGACCTTTTCCGGGATCGAGGCCTTGACCTCCTTCAGCTCTTTCTGCAAGGCCGCGACCTTCTCTTCCAAAGGCCTGCGCGCATCCTGGACCTCCTGGGGAATGGCCTCACGGGCCTGCTTAAGATCCTCGACGAGAGAAGCGATCCTCTCGTCCAAAGGCTGACGAGCGGCAGCGATCTTTTCGGGGATAGAAGCCTTCAGCTGGCTCAACTCCTCCTGCCAATGATCGATCTCCTTCAATAAAGGCGCCTTGGCCTCCTCGATCTCCTGCGGGACTTGGGTCTTGTTCTCCTTAATCTTTTCTTTGAGTTCGGCAATCTCTTTTTCCAGCGGTTTTTGGGCCGCGGCGATCTTTTCGGGTAATTCCGCGTCCTTTTCCTTCAGCAAGGCCTGGAGTTGATCCACTCTTGTCTCAAGCGGTTTGCGTGCCGCAACGATCTTCTCGGGGATAGAATTCTCGGTCTCCTGAAGAAGGGCCTCCATGGTCTGGATCTCTTTTTTTAGCGGTTCTTTGGCCGCTTCGATCTCTTCGGGAATGGAAGCGCGCACCTGTCTTAATTCTTCCTGGAGCGAAACAATCTTTTCTTCCAAGGGCTTACGAGCATCGGCGACCTCATCCGGAACAGCCGCGCGGGCCATCTTTAATTCTTCCTGCAAAGACGCGATCTTGTCTTCCAGTGGACGCTTGGCCTTGGCGATCGCCTCAGGCCGGGCCGCGCGTTCTTCCTGCAGCTGCGACTCAAGCGCTGCGATCTTGGCCTGCAAAGGCTCCTTGGCATCAGCGATCCTTTCCGGCCGATCCGCGCGCATGTTCTTTATCTCGTCCTGTAAAGACGCGATCTTGTCCTCCAGCGGTTTTCTGGCATCAATCACCTCGCCCGGGATGGAGTCCTTGGTCTCTTTCAGCCGATCCTGCAGCGAAGCGATCTTCTGTTCTAACGGGGCCTTGGCGGCCGAGACCTTTTCCGGAATAGACTTCTTCAAGCTGTCGATCTCTTCATATAAATAGGTGATCTCTTTCTCCAAAGGCATTCTGGCCAGCCTGACCTTATTCGGGACATCCTCTCGACTCTGCTTTAACTTCTCTTCGAGCTGGGCAATCTCTTTTTCCAGCGGGGCCTTGGCCTCATCGATCTGACGAGACATCTGGGTATCCTTCTCTTTAAGTTGGGCCTGAAGGACCTCAATGCGGGCCTGCAGGGGGGCGGTGGCCTCGTCGACCGCATCCCCGATCTTCTGCGGCAAATCGCCTTTGCGCTCTTTAAGCAGGATCTGCAGCTCGCGGATCTCGTCCTCGAGCGGGGCCTTGACCTCGGCAACCTTTTGCTCGGACTCGGAGCGGGTCTCTTTCAGAGATTTTTGTAACGAGGCGATTTTCTCCTCAAGCGGCTGTTTGGCCTTTTTCAGCTCTTGGGTGCGGGAACGCTTAAGCTCGACTAAGGCCTCCTGCAACTCATCGATTTTGCGCTGCAGGGCCTCGTTAGCCGAAGTATCCACAGCCGGAGAACTGGCTTTCTGTTCGCGGAGCATCGTCTCCAGGACATCGACCTTTTCCTCCAGCGGCGCGCGGGCCTCCTCGACTTTGGCCACCATCTCACGCTCTTTCTCTGCGAGACGAACCTCCAACTCCTCGATCTGATCGGTCAGCACCTGATTCTGGCGTTTGACCCGATCCACCTGATCAAAAATCTCTTTCTTTTCACGATTGATCTCGTCGATAATACCATCGCCTTTTTTAACAAACGCGCCTTTCAACCGGGCCTCTTCCTGCAGACGCCGGATCTCCTCTTCAAGGGGACCTCTGACCTCAGCGATTTTCAACGCGGCATCCGTGCGGGCCTCTTTTAAATCTTTTTTCAAGGAGGCGATCTTTTCCTCTAGCGGTCGTTTGGCCTTCTTCACTTCCTCGGAGCGGGAACGCTTAAGCTTGATCAGGGCATCCTCAAGGTCCGCGATCTTCTTCTGAAGAACCGCATTGTCCGGCCCGCCTTTTTGCGAGGCAGCGGCCTTCTGTTCACGAAGCATATCCTCCAAGACATCGATCTGTTCTTCCAGCGGGGCGCGGGCCTCCTCCACTTTGGCCACCATGTCGCGTTCTTTCTGCTTAAGCTGGTCCCCAAGCTCCTCGACCTGTTCGCGTAAACTCTGATTCTGGCGCTCGACCCGATCCACCTTTTCAAAGACGACTTTTTTCTCCCGGTTGATCTCGTCGATGATCGCATCACCCTTTTCAACGAACGCGCCTCTCTGCTCCAGCTGCTTCTGCAGACGGCGGATCTCCTCTTCCAGCGGCCCCCGGGTCAAGGCGATCATAGCCTCGGTTTCCCGGCGCTGATCATTGAGGGACTGTTCGAGCAAGATAAGCTTCTCCTTAAGGATAGCATTCTCTTTTTTGTAATCAGTACGGTCGGCCCGCTGAAAAACCTGCAATTTTTTCCGAACACGCGCCAATTCCTGTTCGGTACGCATATTGGCGTTCAGCAAGACCGTGTATTGTTCCTCAAGCTCACGTTTGCGTTGACGCATTTCGCGTAAATTCTCATCCTTCTGATGCAATTTATCCTTCAAGGAAGGATCTTCTTCTGTACGACTGAGCAAGGCCTGCAAAGAACCGATCGCCTGGTCCCGCGTATCCAGCGTCTTTTCAAGCGTCTTGATTTTGGCCGCCATATCCTTAAGCTGCTGCTCAAGCTGCTGGTTCTTGTCTTTCAGGATATCGTGCGCCTCGACCAGGATATCCATCTTTTCGTAATTCGTGAGGTCATTGACCGCGTTTTGAGCACAGACCGGCAGGGCTGCTGTCAAAAAAAACCCCGACAAAAGGCCGCAGAGACCGATACATTTTAATTTTTGAGTCATGGGGAGAGTCCTCCTTTAGCTGCTCCATTGGATAAAATGCGCTACGGAGCCACAGTTTAAAAATTCACTAATGTAATATAAAATCTCACTGTTTATTATATTCTTAATTGAATTTTGACCAAATAAAAACACAGCTTTTTCCCGAGGAGCCGATTTTTTATAAAACATTGATTAATATTAATACTAAAATTATTTTTTAGAAGTCGGGATAGATATTCGGGTGTCAAATAAGGTGCAGGCTCAAGGCCATCATGAACATGCCCAGGATAACACCGGCCATCGCCAGATGACCTTTTTCATCCTGGTAACTAAGCGGCAGGATTTCATCGAAGCTGATGAAGATCATGATCCCGGCCACGAAGGCCAGGCTCAACGACAGGACGGCCGGGCTTAAAAAAGGCCGCAGAAAGACAATGCCGATCACCGCCCCGGCCGGCTCGGCCACCCCTGACAGGAGCGAATACCAGAAGGCTTTTTGACGGCTGCCGGTGGCGTAATAGATCGGCATAGCGACCGCAATGCCTTCGGGGATATTGTGCACCGCGATGGCAACGGCCAGGGCGATGCCGAGCCGGACATCGCCCATGGCGCTCATGAACACGGCCAGCCCTTCCGGGAAATTGTGGATGGCGATCCCGATCATGGTAAAGGTGCCGGCGCTTAAAAGTTTTTTGTCCTTGTCGCCAGGGCGAACCTTCTCATCGATAAAATAGTGCGGGACCAAAAAATCGATCCCCAGGATAAAAAACATCCCCGCAAAAAAGGCGCTGTTGGCCGCGATAAAACCCACGCCGGCAATCGCCGAATGAAGCAGCTCGACAAAGGAGACATAGATCATGACCCCGGCGGACAACCCGAGCGAAAAATAAAGCCAGGCGCGCTGCTGACGTTTGACGCAAAAAGCGAACAGGCTCCCGACGCCGGTCGAGACCCCGGCCAGCGAGGTCAGCAAAAGCGGAATGCCGATGTGAATGTCTTCCATGGAAGATAGTTTAAAATTTTTGGTTTTCTAAGTCGCCTAAGTAACGTTTCATGCTAGCGGATATTAATATTATAATACTTTCTGACCTTTTAACCCACAAGGGTTTATCTATCGCATGCGTATCGCTTTTCTCCAACGCGAGTGGTTTGAAAATATCGGCATCATGACCCTGGCCGCGGGGCTCAACGCCGCCGGGCATGAGGTCGAGGTCTTTGTCGATAACGCCGAATCCGACATCGCCTCTGCGGTCAACCGGTTCACGCCGGGCCTGATTTGTTTCTCCTGCACAACCGGCGAACATCTCTGGGCCTTGGCCGCGGCCCGGCGCCTGAAAAAGATCAAAAACATCTTCACGGTTTTCGGCGGGCACCATCCGACGTTCTTCCCGCAGATCATCAACCAGCCCGGCGTGGACGCGATCTGCCGCGGCGAAGGCGAGTTCGCGCTGAAAGAACTGGTCGAGGCCCTGATATCCGGAGAATCCCCAGCAGGCATCCATAATCTCTGGGTCAAACACGACAGAGAAATAACCCGTAACGAGCTTAGGCCCCTGATCCAAGACCTCGATTCGCTGCCCCTGCCGCTTAGGTCCGTCTACGATAAATACCCGCGTCTTCAGGCGAATACGACCAAACATTTCATGGCCTCGCGCGGCTGTCCGTGCAGCTGTTCCTACTGTTACGCCCACCCCCTGCGGGAACTTTACCGCGGCAAGGGGCCGTTCGTGCGCTACCGCAGCCCCGGCGCCATCATCCGTGAAATCCGCCTGACTATGCAAAAATATCCTTTAAAAACCGTTTTCCTGGACGATGATATCCTGACCTTCAACAAACCCTGGCTGTATGAATTCCTGGATCTCTATCGTGAAGAGGTCTGTCTGCCGTTCATCTGTAATGTCTGGGCCGCCTGGCTGGATGAGGCGACCTGCCGCCGCCTGGCCGAAGCAGGGTGCTTCCGGGTCTCGATGGGGGTCGAAACCGGAGATGATCATCTCCGACAAAAAATCCTTAAAAAAAACATCACCAATGCCCAGATTATCGCCGCGGCCGAAAATCTTCATCGCTACGGGATCCGGGTCCTGACCAATAATATGATCGGCCTTCCCGGTGAAACCATTGACCAGGCCTTGGAAACCATGCGGTTGAACACGCGCATCCGCACCGACTATCCCTGGTGCTCGATCCTTCAGCCCTATCCGGGCACACCGATCGCGGACACGGCACGGGCGGCAGGCCTGCTGACAACTGATACCGAACAGCTTTTTGCGAGCACATTTTTTAAAACCAGCATCCTGCAGCAGAAAAACATGCCTAAACTGGTCCGGCTGCATAAATTCTTCTTTTTAGGCGTAAAATTCCCTTTTTTGATACCAATTATCAAATTTCTTATCAAATTACCATTAAATCCCCTTTATGATTTGATCTTTTTGTCAACTTTTGCCCTCCGCTACCGCCGGGCCAACCGTCTCTCCTGGCCGGGAATGATCCATTTCGGCTGCCGGAATATCCGCCTTTATCTTAAGTCATTGAAAATAAACAAATAAAAATGCGCCCGGCCAATTCGACACCCGGGTGTCGAATTCAAAACTTCCCCCAAATGAAATAAACGCACAAAAAATAAAGGAATCAATCATTTTTCAGCCCTGGACAAAAAAACGGGAGTGCTTGAAAAAGCACTCCCGTAAAAAATGTCCCGTATTCAAAGGCTCACATATCTTCCTCATCCGGCGGGGGCATATCATCAGGTGGCGGCGGAGGGGGCATATCATCAGACGGAGGCGAGCCATATTCATCCGGAGGACCGCCTCGGTCACGGTCGCCAGGCCGGCGTCTTTTCCCTTCCGGCCGGCGATGATCCTGGGCCCGGTCCCTTCGTTTTCCTCGAAACTCCTTCACCTTCTCCCGAAACTGGGCAAATTGCTCAGGGGTAAGAATATCCCGCATAGTCAAAATCCCATTTATCCGGGCATCAATCTTTTGGCCAGATAAATCCTTCAGTTGATCGGCCAATTGCCGGATACGGCCTTCATTCATCTCGGTTTTTTGCAATTCTTCGGCCAACTCTTTGTGTTTGGCCTTCGTTGCCTCGCGCAAGGCCTTTTGCTGCTCTTCTTGCGCTCGACGATGTTCCCGCATCTTTTCCTGCTGATCTTCGGTCAAGCCAAGCTGCTCAACCATCCACTCATGCTTATCCCCGCGCTTGTAATCCTGCCGAGCTTTGTCGGGACTGCGTCCGCGCCAGGACCAGGCCGAAGCCTGCCCGGCACAGGCCAAAACCAGCAGGGACGCGACAGCCACTATTTGTAAATTTTTCGTTTTCATCGTTCATGTCCTCCTTTCAATATCTTAGACACAACGGAACCCGACAAAGTTCCGGCCTAAAGCAAAAACTCCTCAATCGACGTCCCAAAATCAACGCTCGTCGTGCCGTTGCCGTTATGAGTGCCGCTCAACTCAGCCATAAAATCGGCCTGGGACGTAAGATAATTATCCACCAATTGCATGTTGCGGTAAGGCAGATAAAGCGCAAAAATGCCGACCAGCAGGACAAGCGTAACCGTTGCGGCATAGGCCGGACGTAAAAACGACAGCCATCCGGACCAGAGATCCGCCCGGGAAGACGACCGCTGCAATTCGGTGTTCATGATCGTTTCCTTAATATTAAGCCAGACATCCTCGGGCGGGGCGGGAGGGGTCTCCCGCAGCGGCCCGAGAAGGTCCTGCTCCCACCGGCGCCGAAATTCACGGCACTCCGGGCAAATCTTCAAATGGGCCTCAACCGCCGCGTCCGGCTGGTCCGCGCCGGCTTCCAGCAAACGCTCACGAATATGTTTACAGTTCATTTCGGACCTCCTCCTGATCAGCCACCAAGATCAATTGTTGGCGGGCCCGTTTCAGCCGGGTCCTGACCGTATTCAAATTAATCTTTAAGACATCCGCGATCTCCTGATAACTGAGACCGTCCGTTTCCCTCAGGGATAAAATGATTCGGTGCTCCGGCGTTAACCGGGAGAGAATAAATTCCAGCCGCTGTTTCTTTTCGGCTTCCGCCGCCGGCAAATCGGCCCCGGGGGCTGGCCGATTGACCAGCATGGTATCGTCCAGGGCGACCTCCCGCGACCGCCGCAGGCCCAGACGCCGACGGGCATTCAAGGCGGTATTGACCGCGATCCGGTAAATCCAGGTCTTAAGGGCCGACTGATAGCGAAAATCTTTCAAATTACCGTAAATTTTCATATAAACATCCTGGGTGATCTCGGCCGCGTCCTCGGGCTGACGGACCAGGCGCAGAACCAGGGCATAAACAAAACCGCTGGTCGCGCGGTATATCTGTTCAAAGGCCGCCAGATCCCCTTCAGCGGCTTTTTCAATAATCTGTCGTTCGATTTCAGCCATGGCGTCTTTTCGTTAAATTAGACAAAAAAAGGGGAACAAAAGTTCCCTCTCTTTTTCTCCTCCCAATGAGGATCGGCCACGCGACTCGTGTCGGGATAAAAACACGTCCATTTCGTTTAATGCGAATTCACTCAATTTTTTCGTTACTTCTTAGTTTGTTCTCAAAAAAAGACACGCCGAAAGACAATCCTAAAGGCAAAACAATCAACACAACAAGCTTCACAATAACCTCCCCGGGCAAAAAGGCGTATTTGTACAACAAAAACATCGCCCTGGGATCAGACGCGGGGGACAGTTCCCATCGCAAGTAGGCTGGATAAAAAACACTGTTGGCAAGCACGGCCCGGACAATTTCCGCAGGATGAAACACGAGCGTCTGCCAAATAAGGGACTGATATGTATTGTGCCCCCATCCTTCCGCGCCGAAATATTGCTCAATAATCCGAAGACGAAACGCATCCCCCCCCGCCATAACAAACCATCGAGAGAAAAGGCGGAACGGCAACAAGTGCCAACAGGATCAACGCTTTCCGTGAATATTTTCCCAGTATTTTCTGAAGAAAAACGGCAAACGGATAAATAAACAGCGGTATCGCCGCGGGAACAATATAACGATAGCCGTACGAACACCCTTGCGTTTTGTACATAATAACACCGTAAAGATTAACCAGCAGAGGGAGAGAACAGACAAAAAATTTCTTTCTCAGCTCAACATGGGAGGAGAAACAAAGAAATACCAGGCCGATCAAGAGAAATGGAGCCGTATAAACAAGCCCCCAGTCCGGGCCATACAATATGTGCCATAAACGCTGAAAATAAAAAGAAAGCGCGTTAACCTCGGTGAACCTATCGAGCGGATATCCGATATGATGATTTAGATAATCAGGGATCACCTTAAACGCGCAGATAACCGCAGCTGCCGTTAGCCCGACAACCTGGATCCTCTTCCAAAAATGTTTTCTTTGCCAGGCGGCCGGGCCATCCCACACCAGCACAAGCGGCCATAACACAGCAAAGAGGAAATTGTTATAACGAACCAAAAATATCGTTCCGGCAATAATGCCGACGCCGATCAGAAGCGCCGGGCGATCCAGATGCGGTTTTCTTTTGTTGAACAAAAGAAGCAAAAAGACCATCAGCGACTGCAAAAAAATTCGTATACATGCGAGAAGACCGGCCGCCGGTAAGCGAACAAGGGCATCCCCTGACACAGGACCATCAGGATGATGGCGAGGGTTGCGGGGCGTTTGCGCACATACAGCCTCAGCCCTTCATAAAGGAAAAAACATGCTGTCCAAAAATAGAATACGGTCGCGAACAAAAACCCGAACTGTGACCAACTTTTTACGATATTAGCTTGTGTCCGCTGCTCGACGACCTCTCTCCCCTGCGCCTCATCGATCAAAGAAAAAAGAAAAACAAAAGGCGCGGCCATCAGCCCAGGACCTACGCTGCCCAAGGGTGTTTCGCGCTCATAAATAAACTCTTTGTCATAAAAAGGAAAAGTTGCGAATGAAAGTGCCGCCGCATGCGCAAAATAATCAAAATCATCGTTGGGACACATCATCCCTTCCTTACATTCTATACGGCTTCACTAAAAACAGCGAAAGGATGACAATGCACACCGTGATCGTCCGCATACCACCTCCCAGGCACATCGACTTTTACTCCTAAAATTGTTTAATAAATGCGAAAATGGCTTTCTTCTATGCTCATCCGGGCCGGTCTAAAGAGGGCGGGCCATCCTGAGGTCTTTGTCACGGGACGGACCCGGCATGACGATAGCCCGACGGCATTACCTCCCCCTCTGCTTTTTAGGCTTTTGACATAAACATGTATTTGGTTTTGGGCAGGGAAAAATAGATCATGGAGCCGATCAGCATAACCAACAGCAGGCCGGCCACGGCCAGGGCCGTGATCTCGCCGGCCGTGGAGTCGACCGGCTCGCATTCGCCGGCGCACGCATACAGCCCGGCCGCGAACTTCAAGATCGCCGGGATCATGATCGCGGAAAATATCCCGGCCAGCGCCACATGCATACGCCGGGCCCAATTCTGATAAAAAAGGATGCCGACATTGGCCACCGCCAGGAACAGGCTTAAGACCAGCATCAGCAGCCAGACCGTGTCGCGGTTGTCCGTGAACACGATACCGTAGACAATGATCCCGGCCATGCTTAAGGCGGTCAGAATATAAAACCAGGAAAAAGTTAAAAGCGGTAAGGAGCGGTCTTTTAACATCGGTTAAGAAGCAGGGTGACATCTGTCCAGCCCAAGAGCTGGGTGGAAGTTATCCGGTTTTCATTCGCTGGCTGGCTTTCGATCAGCCGAAATTCTTAAAGACAACCATCAAAAGGGCGATAAAAAAGGCGAAGACCATGACCTTCAGGACAGACATAACTTCGGCGATTTTTGCCAGATGCTTATTGCTCTGATCGATTTTGGCAATTAACTCCTTAGCGTTTTCGTTATCCATGCCGGCTCCTTCCAAAGCAGCCAGGCCGCATCTTTCCTTCCTAAAGAATCCCCCAGAGGCTGCCTGACCATTATATAGATTGTTTTAAGTATTCTAAAATTAATCCGCCCCGGAATCAATACCGGCCTTATAAAAAACGGCCAGGCAGCATAAGGCCTCCCTGCGGGACGATTCCAAGCTGCCTGGCTAAGGATATCACAACCGCTGCCAGGAAATGATCTTGAAAAGAAAAAGCGGGTCGCCTCCGATCAGTCGCGGCGGCAGATTATCAACCGTGTCGGGAACCTGAAAAACACTCGGAACCTGATGACTCAAATCAAAATAATTTGATACGAGCGTGCCGATGATATTTGTTTGTTTCTTGAGCCGAATATTGTTCTCGGCATAAAACAGACCCATGATATCTTTTTGGGAAGTTTCACCCATACGAATACTGCCGGGGGTCATAACCCCAAGGATATTATCGGGAAATGATTCCGAGGCATTAGGGGTCACCAGCCCCACATTGACAGACACATCATTCTTGACCAGGATGGAGGCCGAACCCTCATAGGTTATTTGTTCAAGACCGCTGGGATTCGTTTTCAAATTTAAATCCCCTTCGATATAAACGCATCCCGAAACGGTCATATGCCCGTCGCCGTCCATGGCAATCATGCCCTGGGAATCGCCGTAGGCGAAGATGCTTTCCGGAGTGATCGAGGACAATTCAGCCAGGGCCACGGGATCGCTGACCACGTACGCATGGCTTCGAAAATAACTGGCGTAAGATTCGGGGTCGCCGTCCGACCCTATCTCGGGGAACGAAAGCATGTCGCCCAGGTCATACCCCCCCATTTCGTCGGCATGAACGTTGGACGGGCCGCTGTGTTCGACAAAACCGTCATTCACAAAAGCGGCATCGGCCGTTTCTTTGTAAATATTCCCGATCACGTTTGTCTCTCCCACCTGCCCGGTTCCGCCCAGGTTCACCTGCCCGCGCTTGACACGCAATGTGCTGTGAAGCGTTTCGATATTTTCCCCGTTGTAAACAATGCTGTCCAAAGCGGGAATCCGGAACCTCAAATCCGCCGGCATGGCGGTATAATTATTACCTGCCAGTGTCGCCACGCCGCTCAGATCAATGGCATAATCCACAGGCGCCAGCGAACTTCCGAGAATATGCACAGAACCCATGACACTGACATTGCCGTTAATAACACCGCCATGTTGTCCCGATCCCGCATAAACCGCGTTGTCCCATATGGAATGCCTTTCCAGGCAGCCGTAGACCTGAATGGTCTGGGGAACCCCTTCGAAAATACCGGTCGATTTAATCCATATACCAAAAGAGGCGTCCCCCTTCTTCAGCTCGACAAGATACGAGCCGTTATTCAAAGAGGTGTCCGTATAAGGCAATGGCTGGAAACTGTTTGTGATCGTCAAAGCCAAACCATTGATGTCTCCATCCGTCCAGGATTTGCTGTTGATGAAATCCAGTCTCAAATCATAAACCGCTTGTTCAATGCCGGCCTCAGCTATATGAAAGGCAACGACACGCTGGCGCTGTTTTTCCGCCATGGCCATTTCCTTCATGCTCAGGGTATATAAGACAAAGGCCAGCGTGCTGAAGACGAGCGCCACGACAAAGCACAGCAATAAGGCACTGCCGCGATTATTAGCCAATCGGAATATTCTCATAAGGCATTCTTCTCTCTAATATTCACCCGGAAACCAAGACTTTCGACCGGGCCGGTCAACAAGACATGGACCTTTTTGGGCGCAGGCCGGGTGAATTGCAGGGCCGTGATATTATCGGCCAAGGCCAGGCTTCCTGCCCCTTCGGTCCGGACCAGCTGTTGATCCGTATTAAGGCTGTAGGTCACCGGCTGGCCCCATACAACAGATCCCCCGGCAACCCCAACGGACATCCTAAAATTAATGGCATCCCCGCCATCGAGCAAAACAATCGACGAGCTGTCCGCCTGACGCAGATCGTCCTTAATCAATTCCATGGCCAATCTCAGCTTCGTTTGGAGATGCACCCTTTGTTCTCCTGTATCAAACATAACGCGCCCGTTGCGGAAAAGATAAAAAACGATTCCAACGCTTATGGAAAACAAGGCCGCGACAACGAGTATTTCCGCCAACGTGAGGCCTTTTTTTGATTTCATCAAATTCATGCTTTCCTGTTTCCTTAATATCTTTTTGCGATATAAGTTTGCAGCGTTACCGGATACCCTCCTAAAGTGCCGACATACTGGTCGGTACGGGAATCCTTATATTGGACCTTCAAAGTAACCTTAAGAAGGTCGGGATTCGAATTGTCCACGGTCACGATCCCGCTCCCGAACGGACGCAAAAAGTTTACCACTTTACCATTCTCATTGATGATTTGTGAATAAGGAAGATTGCGGATGTCTTCCATGACCGTCTCGGCCTGAGCCATAGCACTGGTGAGATCCCAGGCCTTATCAAGCAGGATAAGATTCATAAAGAAAAGCGCGGAAATGGGGATGATACATACGGCCAGAATCACCATCCCCGCCAACATCTCAACCAGGGTAAAACCTTTTTTATGTTTGCGCCTTATCATTACGAGTTCCTCGGGCTGTCGCTGTCATATCTCCGGAACCTACATAAAAGGCATTGTCTTATTAAAGTATAAAACAGACACCAGGTAATGCCATAAGATAATAATTCTTTTTTTTCGAGAAAACGCTTCTTTTAGCATTTTCTGTATCGATTTTGCCTTCTGTTTGACGAGCCATGCCCGACGACACTGCAAAAATATCAAAAAAACAGGGGGGGGGACTCATTTGAGTCCCCCCCCTTAATATTTGGCAGCCCCAGCGGGATTTGCCCTCATCCCCAGCGCCAAAGGGCCGTTTCACCACCAAAGATACCACCAAAATGTCTTGATTGACCTAAAAAGATTAAGGAATATACTATAAGCATGAAAAAAAAATCCAAAAGCAACTATCCATATCAAACTCGATGGGTTGGTTGAGAAATTTAAGATCCGTCTACAGCATCTTTCCGATATAGTGAAATTTGCTAATATTGCTTTAGATAAAGTTTCTGAACAGAATTTTGCAGATTATCAAGTTTTTCAAAACTTAAGTACCGCAAACGATAAATCTTTAAAATATACGGAAGCCCAAAAGGCCTATCACGACTGGTGCCTCCGAAATGCTTTTCGTGATGCTGTTGAATTGCTAAGCGGCTTCCTTCAAGAATGTTTCTTGATGTGCTCCCTTCTATCAGCCAGAAAAGATAGCTTAATTACTGCCGAAGATTACGATGAAATTGTTTCAAAAAAAAACAAAATCTTTTCACAAATACCCATTCCCGAAAAAGGTTGAATCCTTACGAGAGAAGTTTAATATCTCTTCCCCTCTTGAGCAGCATGTTCTAAGCCTGAATAAAGTCAGGAATTGCTTAGTTCATCGCGATGGCATCGTATGCGCAGAGGACCTCAATTCACAAAATGCACTAGTCGCAAAATTTCGTGAAGTTCAACTAGTTACTCTTTCTCCTGATAATGCTGTCACAAGAATACTTACTGGACCGACAGTTATACAAGAAGGCGGCCACGTGGGCATTCGATCTATAGATTTTGAAAAAACTTTTACCATCGGTCAAAAGATAGATTTCGATCCAACAGACCATATAAAAACGATCTTTACTTTCTTTACA
>CAZBSU010000010.1:0-18378 GCA_964494745.1 uncultured Planctomycetales bacterium
GTTCCATCACCCAATCCTTCTTATCGCTGCGGGGATAACGGTCGTTGATGAACGTCGCGTTTGAACCGCAAAATACCTTGTCCTCAATAACCATCCCTTCGAAAATATTGACCCCGTTCTTAAGGGTTACTTGATGACCAATACGCGTTCCCTTTTCGATAAAACAGCCATCGCAGATGTTACAGTGTTCCCCGATAACCGCGCCGGCCTGGATATTGGCAAAGGCCCAGATCCGGGTCCCTGCCCCGATCTGCGCCTGAGGGCTCACCAACGCCTGTTCGTGCTGAAAATAATCTTTCTTCATATCACGTGATCTGAACCGGCGCACCGTTCTGAGCGATGGATTCCTGTATCGCGCACAATGTCCGGACGACATCATAGCCCTTCTGGGCACTGGCCTTTTCCGGCCATTCGTTTCGTTCAATGCAATTGATAAAATACTGATTCTGATCCTTCAAGGGCTCATGAAATCCGACATGCGGGATCATGATGCTACCCTCGCGGGACAAAAGCTGAAATTCCCCATAAGTTTCGTAGAAAGTGGAGGTGCGCTCAACATGCTTATCATACAATTTGATCGGACCGACATTGTCGAGGTCATCCCAGACGACCATCTTCTTATCCCCCACAATCGTTATCTCCCGGACCTTTTTGGGATCGAGCCAGCTCACATGAATATTAACCAAAATGTGCTGAGGGTATTCCAATGTGGCAAAGGCCAGGTCCTCAAGCGAGTTGCCGAGGCAGCGCCAACCCCGGGCGGAGACATTGACGGGCGACGAATCGAAGAGATAATTGAAAATCGAGATGTCATGCGGGGCCAGGTCCCACAGGGCATTAACATCATAGCGGAACGGGCCCAGGTTGGTCCGCTCCGAATGGGCATAATGAATCTTCCCCAGCTCCTGGCCATCGATATATTCTTTCAAACGCATGATGCCTTTGTTGAAAATAAAAATATGACCGACCATCAAGCGGCAATCCTGGTCCTCGGCCAATTTTTTTAGTGTCAGGCTTTCGGCCGGCTTCAGGCTCAGGGGTTTTTCGCAAAAGACATGCTTCTTCTTCTCAAGGGCCTCCCGGGAAATATCGAAATGGGTGTTGGTGGGGGAAGCGACACAAACAGCATCCACATCGGGATGATCCAGGATCTCATGATAATCCTTGGTCACGTTGATTTCGGGATAGGCTGCCCGGATCGCCTGGAGACGTTTTTCATCCAGATCCGCACAGGCCAAGACCTGGGCATTGGGAAGCTGATGGAAAATACGGATATGATTGGGCCCCCAGTGGCCACATCCGATAACACCGATTCGTACCAAATCGATTTCCTTTCATTTGCAAATTCACTTTAATTTTATTAATTATACTTATATATTAGGCTATAGGAAAGCCTTAAATTGGCTCTTTTTCCCTTTTTCTTTTCGCCTCTTTTTCCCCTTTTAAAAAGGAAATATCTTCCAGACCATATGACATTTGTTGAAACCCGGTTGCAAATGAACGTATTTCTGGTTAGAATGTTTTCGAATCATACCCTTCTCATCAAAAAACCGGAATAAGAGCGGAATGAAAAAGATCCCTGCCTACTTTGCCAAGTCCCGTTTTATCTTTTTGCCTCTGATCCTGGTTGTTTTGGCCATCAATATTCAATCCCTCTCCCGTAAAATTCTTCTCATGAAAAAGGTCCGGCAAAAAATCCCCTTTCTGTTCATGGGATATAAATTTTCCGGGTTAAAAGACATCCTCGCCGACACACAAATTATGGGCTATTACACGGACAAAGACCTGAATCAGCGTCCCGCCGCCCTGCAGTTTGCCCAGGCCCAGTACATCCTGGCTCCGATCATTCTTGACCTGAATGATATCGGACATGAATACATCCTCTTTGATTGCTCAGAGGCCGAAGTCGCGCAAAAAAAGATCGCCGAATCCGGCATGATCCCCTTACGAAAGAATCAATTCGGAATCATCCTGGCCCGGAATCCCAGGGCCGATCAAGGTTAAAAATCCCATGAAAATACTAACAGCCCTACCCCCTTACCTTTTATCTTGGTTCATGGGCTTCATGATCACCCAATATGTCTTCCGGCAAGCCCAAAGACCTGCTTGGCCCGTACGCCTTTTTTTAGCCGGCGGCCTGGGCGCCGGCATCAGCGCCGGCCTGCAATTCATGTCCTTCTGGCTCCTGGACGGGCGGCATAATGCCTTGACCGTCATGGCTCACCTCCTGTTAGGAACGCTCCTGGCTTATTTGTTGTGGCAATACAAACCCCGTCGGCAACATAAAATCAGACGAACCGAAACGAACTGGAAGCAGGCCGCGGCCTCCCTCGTCTTCATCCTGGCCTGCCTGCCGCTCTGGTTCCAAAGCCAGTATTATCCGCTCGGAGGCTGGGACGCCTGGCAGGTCTGGAACTTCAAGGCCCGGTTTCTCTTCTTGGCCGGGAACCATTGGAAAAATCTTTTCCACCCGGTCTTATGGCGATCAAGTCCCCATTACCCGCTTTTATTGCCTTTGTTCAATGTCTGGGCCTGGAGTTTCTTCAACCATCCCGCCGTCCTTGTCCCGCAATTAACCGCCCTTTTCTTCACCGTTTTAACAATGGCCCTGCTGTCAACGGTCCTGTGGGAATCGGTCCAAAAACCCTGGGTCATGCTCGGGCCGATCCTGCTTTTAACTCTGCCCTTTTACGGTCTGCTGGCCATCAGTCAATACAGCGATATTGCCTTGAGTTTTTATTTTCTGGCAGGATTTTTCTGCCTTTGTGAGACCCTGCGCGCCGAAAAACGCTCGGGGCCTTCCCGGCAGCCACCAGGCCGCTTAACCTACGCCGCCCTCGGCGGGATCTTTTGGGGAATGGCAGGATTCACCAAGCCAGAAGGATTGGTCGCGGCCGGAATCGCCTGCCTCATGACCGGCATCCTCTGGTTGACGTCCGATTATCCCAAGGCCGTTAAAATCAAATTATTCCTATCCCTGGCTTTGGCCCTGGGGATCATATCCATTCCGTCGATCGTTTTTCATCTCAAATATTCCCCGGGGAATCTGACCTTCGTCAACGGATTGGCCTCCACTCAACAACCCGTCACCCTCTACCGGCTGAAAATGATCCTGGCCTTTTTGCTGACCGAATTGAAAAGTTCCAAATGGAACGGATTATGGTTCCTTTTGGGATTCGGGATCATCCTCGGCGGGCGGCGTTGCTGGAGGCGTGATCAGGTGATCCTGCCGGCCTTCCTTTTGCTTTATCTAACGGCCGTTCTCGGCTACTGCTGGATCAACACCTATTTCCCGATCGGATGGTGGCTGCAGGTTTCCCTAAACCGGATCCTTTTCAGTTTATTGCCTATCATGGTCTTTTGGGTCTTTGGCGCGATAGGGCAGGAGAAATAAAAAAGAAGGATCCCCTTTCTCGGAATCCTTCTTTCGCGGCCCGGCGGCCCGGGCCCAAGTCCGTCATCGGACAATCCTGTCACGGCCGCTCGATTTTCACCACCTTATACCTTTGCGTCCCGGCCGGGACCTCGATCGTCACCTCTTCTCCGACCGCATGCCCCATCAAGCCCTTTCCAATCGGGGAGAAAACAGACATCTTATTATCCTCATAATCAGCCTCCTCGGGGGCCACCAACATATAGCGGACTTCCGTCTTCTCATTCAGATCTTCCAGAGTGACAATCGCTCCGATATAAATCTTATCCGACGGTATATTTTGATCTTCAATGATCCGCACATCACTGAGCTTGCTTTCCAACTCGGCGATACGGGCCTCACAATGGCCCTGGGCCTCTTTGGCCGCATCGTATTCGGCATTCTCCGACAGGTCGCCCTGCAGGCGGGCCTCTCCGATGGCCTTGGATAGGCGTTTGCGTTCGACGTTCTTCAGCCGCTCCAATTCATTCAGTAATTTTTCATAACCCTTGCGGGTCAGATAAACCTCTTGAGCCATAAGCGAACCTCTTTTTAAAAAAGATCTCAGGTCCAATCTTTTAAGTTTTTCTCACTCAGGCCATAGACCCCAGACCTCAGACCCGTATCACATATTCTCTACGGCCTGCATCATAACCGGAATAATCTCCTGGGCCTCCTCTTTCGTCAGACGGCCCAACTTCGTGAAGCGCCATTCCTCTGTTTGGGTCTTGTTCTCGCGTGTCAACTGAAGTTTTTTGGGGCCGTTATTGTAGGAAAAAACCCCTATCGTAATCCTCGTCTCGCCCAGGTCCTTCACTTCCTTGAACGTTTCAACATCCAGTGATTTGTCATACGGCATAAAAACATTCCTTTCTCTTTTCAGGTTGGCCTGTTTGCCGTGTCTTAAAATTGAGGCATAACAGAAGACATCTTCCGGGTGGCCACTTCCTGTGACTTCTTGACAGCGGCATTGACCGTCTCCAATAGATCCCGTTCCAAAGCGGCTTTCTCATCCGTAACGAGGCGGGACGGGTCGATCACGATCTGCTGAAAATCCTGGGCCCCGTTGATCGTGACGCGAATACCGCGGCCCTGATCGACCTCAAGGGCGGTCTGGTTCAATTCCTTCTTGATCGCCTCGGCCTGTTTTTTGAATTCCATCAATTGTTTCATCTTGTCAAACATTCATCCGTCCTTTCTGACTATTCATCCGGTCGGCAGGCTATCCGCTCATTCTCAATCGCAAGCCGATATCGAAAAGGGTGTTGATAAGAAAATTCTGCAAAAAAATAACAATAACAAAAACCACTAAAGGAGAAAAATCCATGCGGCTCATCGGCAACAGACGGCGAATCGGCTCCAGAATCGGTTCGGTCGTGCGGTAAAGAAACTGCACGATCGGATTAAACGGGCTGGGGCTGACCCAACTGATCAGGGCCCGGATCAGGATCAGCCACCACAAAACATTCAAAAGGAGATCCAGGACTCTGGCCAATGCAATGATAAAATTCCCTGCCACAAACATTATTTTTCCTCAATAAAAAATAAAATTTAAAATAATGAAAACGCCTCAGGGCCTGCTTGATGCTTACGATATCTTCCTGACTGGCAAGAGATCATTTGTGAAAACCTGTTCCTGATGAAAATTCACGGCCTGGATCGGATAAGGGATCGTGATCTTCTCCTGGGCGTAACGTTTGTGCAACCGCTTGATAAATTCATGTTTGATCAGATAATTATCGACGAATTCCCGCCCCCGCAAAATAACCGAAAAATTAATGCTGAAGTTGTCAAATGTATGGTAGCGAATAAACGGATCAAATTCAGGAATACCGCCGGTGACGGCCTTCATCGTCTCCCGGCCGACCTCGATCGTCACCCGCTCGACCTGTTCAAGATCCGATTCATAATGGACACCGACCTGGACCAGGACCGCCAGCTCAGTCTCCGGATAATAATAATTGGTGATGCGGGAATTCACCAGGACCTTGTTCGGCATGATGACGATATTGTTCGCCAGCATCCGAATCCAGGTGGACCGCCATCCCACTTTGTGAATATAACCCTCTTCTCCTGATTCGAGCTTGACAAACTGCCCGACCTGAAAAGGGCGGTCTATCACGATCTGAATCCCGGCAAACAGATTTTCCAGAGTGGGCTGCAGGGCCAGTGCCACGGCCAGAGAACCGATACCCAACGAGGCCAAGATCGGAGTGATCGAGATACCGAAGCTGTCCAATAAAACCAGGATCCCCAGCCCGATGACGATGACGCGCGCAAAACCGCGCACCACACCCCCGGAGGTCCGCAGGATCGGAAGATTGCCCGAGTAGGTTCGCAACAAACCATTCAGGAATTTGTCTACAAATAAAATGACCGCAACGATCGTAACGGCTTTGAATATCAGCAAAAATTGTCGCGTGATCTGCGCCTCCTGCGCTATCGGTAAGAAGCGCTCGACCACTAGGGCCCCACTGGTGAAGATGACCAACGTCAGAGGGAAATCCGACGCCTTGACAAAAAGGTCGTCCAGCTGGGTTTTGGTCTTGGCCGCGAACTTTGTCATGGAGGCGAACAAAATCTTTTTGGCGAAGAATAACAAGGTAACCCATATGAGATAAATCAAAGGCACCGCAATCCAGGCGGGTACCGCAATCCCCAAAAAAGGAACACTCATCGCGGACATATTTTCCTCCTTAAAACGTGATATTGGAAAAATCAGAAAACTTTAAACAGATTACCTTCGATAATGCGTTGCTCAATACGGTTCAGCACCCGTTTGACCGCGGACGAGAGCAGCTGGATCTCAATAATGATCGAATCGATGGAACGGGAGGCCTCGGACAAGGAGCGGGCGGCGTCCCCGAATGTCTCGGCCAGGTTCTGGACATCGAGCGGATCCTCCCCGATCAGCTCACGGCTCAGATCGGCCCGGTAGAAGGAAGAATCGGTCTTGATCTCCACGATCTTTTCCCCAAGGACCCCTTGAGTGATGATCGCAATCCGGGTGCTTTTATGCAATTGTTTGCGATACTTTTCGAATAAACTAAGGTCGACCTTAATGCTCCGGCCTTCGATCGGATTGTCCAAGAAATCGATATCGCCCACGGTCCCGACGGTAACGCCGGAAAGGCGGACCGGGGCTCCGATGGCCAACCCACCAACCTCATGAAAAACGACCGTCATATGAAATTTGGGCTCCATAAAACCTTTCTCAACCCCGATCACGAAGATCGCCCCAACAATCAAGGCCACACAAATCAGGAAAAAGAACCCTGCAAAAAATCTTTTTAAAACATCTTTTTTTCCCATAATCAGCCCCAGGATTGAAAAATTTATAGTATTATATCGTATTTATTAAGAATCTCCAGTCATTTCCCAATCCCCTTCTGATGTCTGGGCCGACTGAATGAACTTGCGGATATAATTATCGGTCGATTGCGCAATCTGTTTCGGTGTCCCGCGGGCACGGATCTCCCCCTCGTGGATCAACACAACCTGATCGGCGATCCGCAAGGTGTTGGGGATATCGTGCGATGTGACGACCGTGGTGCACCGCATCTGACGGGTCACTTCCCGTATACGGTCGGAGATATCCCGACTGCGGATCGGATCCAGCCCCGAGGTCGGCTCATCGCATAAGAGTATCTTCGAATCGAAAATGATAGACCGCGCCAGGGCACAGCGTTTTTTCATCCCACCGCTTAATTCCGAAGGCATCTTATTTTTGGCCGCCGCCAACCCCAGCCGTTCGAGGTTTTCCATAACCTTGGCGGTGATCTCTTTTTTCTTCATCCGGGCATGTTCTCTCAGCGGGAAGGCGACATTCTCGAAAACGGTCATAAAATCATACAAGGCCCCCTCTTGAAACAGATACCCGATATTCCTGCGGATCTTTAGCAGACGGGCCTCTGACAGACGGGTGATATCCGTCTCACCAATTCGGATACTCCCTTGATCGGGTTTGAGTATACCGATCAAATGCTGCAGGAAGACACTCTTGCCCGAACCGCTTTCTCCCAGGATCACCACCAGCTGTTCGTCCGGGATCGTCAGATAGATCTGATTCAAGACCATCTGGTTGTTAAACGACTTGGTGAGGTTTTCAACCTGAATCATCACGGCATCTTTTTGCGATATACCCTAAATTTATTGCGATCAAATTTGGTAAACAGCGCCTTGTAAGGCCGGACGTCCGCCTTCTCCACAAAAAACTGGACCCCCTTGTATTCCCCGACCAGATAAACCTCCTGGTCCAACAAGACCTCAATCGCATCCTGGGGATACCAAAGCTCCTCTTCAAAGGCAATCGGTTCTCCGGCACGAATCCACTCGGCCTCCTTCTCCGGGACGCGAAAGATCGACATCTTGCCGATATTGCCTTTGGCGTGAGAACATCCCCACAAGCCCACCACGAGGCATCCGATTAAACAAAAAAACTTTATTTTTGGAGTCATCTTGCCTTACCCCCAGAAAGTTAAAATGAGTTTGGTTAACACGGTATTGGAGATCACCACAAGGATATAGGAAACGGCCACGGCCTTGGTCGTATACCGGCCCACTCCCAAAGACCCCCCGCGCGTATGAAAGCCCTGATAGCAACAGATCCAACTGATCAACAGGGCAAAAAAGAATGTTTTGATAAATCCGCTGAAGAAATCGACGTAATTAATGGCCTTCAAGGTCTGCTGCAGATAGGTGGCGCTGGGGATATTCGCGTCCAGGACGCCGACCGCGTAACCGCCCAAGATACCGATCAGCTCGGAAAAAACAACCAGGCCCGGCAAGACCAACAAACAGGCCACCATGCGCGGGATGACCAAGAATTCGATCGGGTCCACGCCCATGGTCCGGGTGGCCAGGATCTGATCATTAACGTTCATGGTGCCGAGCTCAGCCGCCATCCGCGCCCCGGATTTGCCCGAGAACACAAACGAACTGAAGACCGGAGAAAGCTCGCGGACCAGAGACAAGACGACGAGGTGGGAGACATATTCTTTGGCGCCAAAACGGTTCAACATCACATAACCCTGCAGGGCCAAGACCGCCCCCGATGAAAAAGAAGCCAGCCCGATGATAATCACCGACTGGACACCCTGATCATAAATCTGTTTAAGCACCTCTCCCCAGCGTATCCGACCCATCAAAAGATTGACGAGCACATCTTTCAAAAAAAACAGGGCATTCCCGGTCCCGACAATGCAGTCAATGATATAACGCAATAAAAAATTCATCCTGGCAATCCGTTGTTCACGAAGGACGTCTTAACCAAATATCCCTCATCTCCTGGTTGATCTTTCGCGCCACCCCCTGGGGGATACGCTTGCCGGACCGGGCACCCGAGCCCGCCGCAGAAGACCTGCGAGGGGTCCTTTCGGGCTGCATCCGGGCCAAGAATTCTTTGACCCCCATGATCCCGGCGCCCAGGGCCCGGACATGATGCCGGATATCCCGGTCGTTGGTCACCACGATCTGATTCCTTTTATGAGGCGCCCGGGCGACCAACTGCTTAATCCTGTCATCCGCGGATTCTCCGCTTGTAAAGATGACCCGGACAAGGGAATCGACAGGCGGAGACGACACCTCCCTGCGACCGTCAAAAACGACCGTCACCCGGTTGCGGGCGCTTCCCTGGGGGCGCTGAATTTCTATCGAACGGATCAGACGGAGGCGGCCTTCCCGCAAAGAACCGCGGGACAGATCCGGATCTTGCTGAATGACATTATATCCATCTAAAATGAAATGGACAGCCATGGTCCGCTTAATCCAATAATTCGTTTTTCAAGCCATCCTTCAGGGCCACCGTCTTTTCGTCCTTGGCAGATCGTGTCATGACAAAAAAGACGGCCCCGGCTGCCCCGACAACCAAGGTAAAAAGATAAATAATCAGGCTGATGCTCACGGATACCCCGACGGCTATCCCGGCCTTGGCAAAAAGAAAAGCCGTGCCGGCTTCCCGCACGCCGAGGCCGCCGATGGATGGCAGGGCCGTAACCACACATATCAAAGGAGAAAAAATCAGACAATAAACCAACGAAACCTCCTGGTGAAGAGCTCGGGCCAACAAATAATAGACCACAGCCAAGGTACCCTGGGCGAGACAGGAATAGGCGAAGGTAAGATACATGGCATGCAAACGATCTTTCAAGAGGGCGATATCATAATGCATATCGATGACTTTCTCCTTCAGCCGGGGGAACGGGCCAAAGATACGGCAACAAAAGGTGTACGTCCTCTCGTGAAAAAGGACCCCCGCCAGCACCACCGAAAGCAGGGCCAGGGCGGTGATGGAAGAGATAAGAGAAAAATCTTTAATCAGATGAAATCCGGACAGAAAGGCTACGGTCGCCACGATAACCATGGCAATGAACCCGACCAGGCGGTCAAGCACGACCGTCCCGACCACCTTGGATTTCTCGTCCGTGTAGGCACACAGGCCGATAATCTTGACAATATCCCCTCCAATGCCCGTCGGCAAAAAAGGATTGAAAAACAGCCCGAAGAAATGAAAACGGACCACCTGGAAAAGAGGGACCTGAAGATCCATGGCCCGGATAAAGGTGATCCAGCGCAGAAGGATCACCCCGAAGATCAGGATATAAACCCCAAAGGCATAAAAGATGTATTCGACCCGGGAGGCCAACACCACCTCTTTGGTCTGCTCGATATCGATCCGGTAATACAGGAATGCCAACAGCCCGGCGCTCAGGATCACACGAAAAACGATGGACAGGAATTTGCCCGTTTTCTTTTTCACTCAGCACTCCTTAAACATTATTTCCGAAAAAGCGGTTCCCCGAACGGAATCGGAAAACCCTAGAAAGACAAAACCCATTATGCGCTTTTACTATTATACTCATAAAGCGCCGATCGAAAATATTTATATCCAGAATATCCTGATACGTTTGATCCGCTTGACCTTTAAGCGGAAAGCTTTCAAGCCCTCAGGACGGCCGCTCCCTTGCCGGCATGGCCGCATGAGCTTGATACCCCTCTTCGGCCATATAAGAACTTCGGATCAGCGGCCCGGCCACGACATATCGAAAGCCTATCCGATAAGCCATCTGCTCCCATTTGGCAAATTCCCACGGAGGGACATAGCGCCTCACCGGGATATGCCGGGCCGTGCGGGACGGGGACAGATATTGACCGATCGTTATCAGGGAACACCCCGTGGCCCGCAGATCAAGGAGAAGCCGACTGACTTGAGCCCGCGTCTCTCCCAGACCGACCATAAACCCGGACTTGATGATCATTCCCTTGCCCCTTTGGCTCATATATTCAAGCACATCAAGCGACCGCCGATAATCGGCCTGGGGTCGGACCTGAGGATATAAAGACCTGACCGTTTCCAAATTATGACCGACAACATCGGGACGGACATTAATAATCAGATCGAGACTGGCCGTCTGCCGCCCAAAGTCCGGTATCAAAAGTTCAATCTTGGTATGAGGATTATGCCGGCGGATAGCCTGGCATGTCCGGACAAAGTGAGCGCCCCCCCCATCCGGGAGATCATCGCGCGTCACCGAGGTGATCACCGCATAGCGAAGCCCCAGGGTCTTGACGGCCTCGGCGATCCGGTCGGGTTCCTCCGGATTCACCGGCTGCGGCCGGCCCGAAGAAACGGCGCAAAAACGGCAGGCCCGGGTGCAGCTATGCCCGAGGATCATAAAGGTGGCCGTCCCTTTTTGCCAACAATACCCGACATTAGGGCAATGGGCCTCTTGACAGACCGTATGCAATCCCTTGGCATCAACCAAGGATCGTATCTTATGAATTTGTGCGGGGTCCGGTATTTCCTGACGGAACCAGGGAGGCAAATGGGGACAACGGGTAGGTGCCTTTTTCAAAGCGAACGGCATAGATTAGGGGGCATCAGGACCTTGCTCTCGCATGGCATTCAAGGTTTTTCGTAACTGAAATCGCTGATAAAAATTGGCATAATCCGAAATAAGTTTGCCGTTAAGATGATCGGTTTCATGCAGGAAGACGCGGGCCAGAAGATCCTGGAACTCACGCCGGACCATCTGATTATCACTATCCTGATATTCGACCAGGACCGTCTGCGCACGCTTGACCTCGACTCCGATACCGGGCAGGCTCAGACATCCCTCCTCCATGACATCATGTCCTTGGACCTTGATAATCTTCGGATTGATCACGATCAGCGGCCCCTCGCCGATATCGGCCACAAAGAATCTTTTATTGATGCCGACCTGGGGCGCCGCCAGACCGATCCCATTATTGGCCCGCATGGTCTCAAGCATCGCCTGGAACAACATCCGTTCCGCTGAACTGACCTCTTCGAGAGGGGAAGATTTCTCACGCAGGCAATGATCCGGATATATCCGCAGTTTCATGTTTCCTGTCGTCATGGCGTTTGACAACTCATTTCTTCAGGTTTTTTGAAGACGATTATTTTCCGCAAGAGTGACCTTCTTGGGATGAAAATTTTTCATCTCATCCGGACTCAACAGGGCATAACTCAGGACGATAATCTTATCCCCCACATACCCCTGGCGTGCCGCCGGACCGTTCAGGCACACTTCTCCGGAGCCGCGTTTGCCTTCAATGATATAAGTCTCCAAACGGCTACCGTTATTCAAATTAAGGACCTCGACCTTCTCTCCGGCCTGAATCCCCACCGCAGCAAGGATATCCGCATCGATGGTGATGCTGCCCTCATAATATAATTCGGTTTGCGTGACGCAAAGATTGCTTATCTTGGCTCTTAACACACTCAATAACATCGGCTTAAGATAATAAGGGGTTGACTCTGGACAATATCTGATCCTTGGGTAAGGCGCCGATCATCTGATCAGCCACCTGACCGCCTTTAAAAATAAACATGGCCGGAATAGACATGATTTTATATTGAGCCGCCAATTCGCGATTTTTGTCCACATTGACTTTCGCAACCTTCAGTTTACCCTCTAATTCTTTGGCAATCTCTTCCAAAGCCGGCCCAACCATGAGGCAAGGGCCGCACCATTCCGCCCAAAAATCCACCAAAACCGGTATGGGTGATTTTAATACTTCTTGCTCAAAATTGTCAGCGGTAATCTGAACTTCTGGCATACATCCCCCTTTTTAATCAATGTTCTTTCTTTTCCTATTTGTCGATTGCTACCCGCAGACCTTACCTCTAAATACTTATAAATAAACGGATATATTATACGCAGACCCTCTTCTATATACAAGGATATTTTAGCCCGGGCTACGCTGTTAATCTTCCCGAAGGACAGCCCCGGTATCAGCGCTCGTGACAAAAGCGGTATAGCGCTTGAGCCAGCCACCGGTCACTTTCGACCGGAACGGGCGCATTTTTTTAAGCCTTGAACGGAGATCTTTGGCTGACACCTTCACATCCATCCGGCGTTTCTTGACATCAATAATGATTCTGTCCCCATTCTTAAGGGCCCCGATCTCTCCTCCCGCGGCAGCTTCGGGGGCCACGTGTCCGATACACAAACCGCGCGTTCCGCCTGAAAAACGACCGTCCGTGATCAAGGCGGCGCGTATCCCCGCCCCCCTGATCGCGGCCGTAGGCGACAACATCTCCTGCATGCCCGGACCGCCTTTAGGTCCTTCGTAACGGATAATGACGACATCCCCGTCCTTGACCTTGCCCTTCAGAATTCCGTTCAAGGCCTCTTCCTGAGATTCGAAAATTTTGGCCGGTCCTTCGAAATGGAACATGTCCGGATCCACGCCGGCCGTCTTTAATACGGCCCCTCTCCGGGCGATATTGCCGAACAAAATCGTCAAACCACCCTCTTGAGAAAAGGCCTTGTCAACAGGACGGATAATCTCCCCGTCGGCCCGCGGTGATTTCTTGACATAATCCTTAAGTGAGCCATAAACGGTCTTTGTTTCGAGATTCAGATATTTATGCCGGCCTTCCCAAACCGTGCGCAGAATCGCCCCCATACCGCCGACCTTATCGACATGTTCAACGTGCACCTCAGGCCGTGACGGCGCGATCTTAACAACATTCGGTGTGGCCTGGGAAATCTTGTCGATCCTTTTAAGATCATAAGGGATCCCGGCCTCATGGGCCAAGGCCATGACATGCAACACCGTGTTGCTCGATCCGCCCATGGCCATATCCAAGACAAAGGCATTATCGATCGCACTGCGGGTCAAGATATCCAGCGGCCGGATATCCTTCTTGAGCAATCTCATCAGGGTCCGGGCCGCCTGTTTGACCAAGGCAACCCGACGGGGGTTAAGCTCAAACTGGCGGACTCTACCTTTAATGCGGCGGGTCGCCGGGATCGTGCCGTTCCCCGGCAAGGCCAGTCCCAGGACCTCGCCCAGACAATTCATCGAGTTCGCGGTGAACATCCCCGAACAGCTGCCGTATCCGGGACAGGCCGAACAGGTGATCCGCTCCAGATCCTTTTTCCCCATTTTACCGACGCTGCGCCGGCCGACCCCTTCGAAAACCGAGATCAGGTCCGTGTTCCGGGAACCGGCCAGCATGGGCCCCCCGCTGACATAAATCGCCGGGATATTGATCCGCACCATCGCATTGTACATGGCCGGGACAATCTTATCGCAATTGCCGATACCGATCCAGGCATCGCAGGGATGCGCCCCGATGATGGTCTCGATCTGGTCCGCGATGAGTTCCCGCGACGGCAGGGAGTATTTCATCCCGAAATGGCCCATGGCAATACCGTCGCAGATCGCCCCTCCGATGTTGGTGACCCAAACATTGACCCCGGCCTTGCGCAATTCGTTTTCCACCACATCCCCGAGCAGGCGCAAATGGGCATGGCCCGGGATCTGGGTGGTATAAGAATTAACGATCGTCACAAACGGCCGTTTCAGGTCGGCCAAGCCCTTAATCACGCCTTCGGCCAGCATCAGGGACACATTCGGAAGCATATGCATCCCATCCCGGTAAAGCCGGCTCCCTCTTGATCTGACGTTCTTGATACCTTCGTTAACCACGGGTCGTGCCATAATAATCCTCCGTTTTCATGTTGGCGGGACGATACCGCTTAAAGAAATAAATGACCTCAATCCTCGTCATCAAACAAATCATCCTTCCCGGGCAGCCCCGCACGAAAAAGAATTTATCCCAGGACCAACCGCCCGACCTGATAAAAAAGCACACTGATCAGCCACCCGAGAAAAAGTGTATAAAAGACAGCCAGGGCCGCCCATTTCAGATTCGTTTCTTTTTTGATCACGACGATGGTCGGCAGACAAGGGATATAAATCGCGGTCATGATCAAAAAGGCGAATCCGGATAACGGCGTAAAAGATTGCTTAAGGACCGTGGCCAGACCGGCCGCATCCACCCCGTAGAGCGTTCCCAAGATGCCCACCACCATTTCTTTGGCCATGATCCCGAACAATAAGGCAACGCTGGCCTGCCAGAAACCAAACCCGGCCGGGCTGAACACCGGAGCCAGCCACGAACCAAACCGGCCGATCAGGCTTTCTCGCGAGGCATATTCCACACCTACCGGCAGATAGGCCAAAGCCCAGGTCATGATCACAAACAAAAAAATCACGGTCCCGGCCTTGATAACGAACATCTTGGCCTGATACCACATTTGAAAAATAATATCACGCCAATGCGGCCAGCGGTATGGGGGCAGCTCCATGATCAATGGCGTGGCTTCGGAACGGAAAAAGATATGCCGGAACAGACGGGCCATGATCACGGCCAGAACAATACCCAGAACATATAAAGAAAAAACGACCAAATTCTGATGCCTGGGGAACAATGCCGCCGCAAACAAGGTATAAACCGGCAAACGCGCCGCACAGCTCATTAGAGGCAAGATCAAAATGGTCAGGATCCGGTCCTTATAAGACCCCAGGGTCCGGGCCGCCATGATGCCGGGGATGTTGCAGCCGAAACCGAGCAGCATCGGGATAAATGATTTGCCGTGCAGGCCCAAGGCATGCATGATGCGGTCCATGATAAACGCCGCCCGGGCCAGATAACCCGTATCCTGCAAAAATGAGATCCCCAAAAACAGCAACATGATGTAGGGTAAAAAGGCAAGCACACTGCCGACACCGGCGATGACGCCTTCGGCGATCAACGAACCGACCCAATCGGGCAGGTGAACGGCGTGAATCCACTGCGCCGCCTGTTGCCCTATGTAAAAAAAGAAACGGTTCACGAACCCGACGAGTGGCTCCCCCACTTTGAAAACAAGAGAAAAAAGCAGATACATAAATCCAAGGAAGATCGGCAGACCCAGAATTCGGTGGGTGACAAAACGGTCGATCTGGTCCGAGATCGTGACCCGTTCGCCGAGCGTCAAATGTTTCTGCGCGCATTCCGTCACCACTCCCTTAAGAAAGGCGTATTTCTGCTCCATGATCCGGCTTTCCATATCAAACGCATATTCCTGCTTAACGTTATTAAGAATGTCGAACACCTCGGGCAGCAGGCCGGAGCCTTTGCATTTGTCTAATATATCCTGGTCCTCCTGGAGGATCCTCAAGGCCACGGAACGCGTATTGATCCCGAGCGAAACATCATTGGATTGCAAGATCTGCTCGAGTTCGCGGAGCCCGGGCTCCAATTCATGATAATCAATCCGCAAAGGCGGCTGGGACCTGACAAGATGGTCTGCGATCGTTTGCCTTAATCGTTCCATACCCCTGCCCCGCAGGCCAACGGTCTCGACCACCGGGGCCTTGAGAATATCCGCCAGTTTGGGAGTATCGATATCAAGCCCGAATTCCTGGGCCAGATCCATCTTGTTAAGACAAATCAGGGTATTCTGCCCCATCTCCAGCAACTGCATCACCAGATACAAATGACGTTGGAGGTTCGCCGCATCCACAACGACCACGACAAGTTGCGGTCTGGCCTCGATTAAAAAATCACGGGTGATCTTTTCATCCAGGGAATAAGCATTCAGGCTGTAAACGCCCGGCAGATCGACCACGGATGCCTGGCAATCCCCGTGGACAAAAAGGCCTTCCTTGCGTTCGACCGTTGTCCCGGGCCAGTTTCCGATTTTTTCGCGGGCGCCGACCAGACGATTGAAGATGGTGGTTTTGCCGGTGTTAGGATTCCCGGCCAAGGCAATGGTGATCATAAAAATATGCGGATTAAAAAATGACTGTATTCCCCGGCGACCCTATGTCGCCGTGATCTGATTCAGGACGCCTCCTCCACCAGGATCCTGTGACTCATCCCGCGGCCGAGAGCCAAACGCAGAGCGCCCTTAGCGACGATCAACGGGCCCAGATTATTCTGGGCCACCTTGATCGAATCTCCGACGAAAAGCCCCATATGATTCAACTGGCCGACCATACCCCGGCCGGCCTCGATGGCAACAATCTTGACATATCGGCCGGTGGAGACCTGATTAAGCGGTATACGTTTTGATTTCATTTTTGGTTGCGGGTATTTCCTGACGGGAGGCGATATAATCGTTCGTGAAGCGCAACATTTTTTTAATCGTCTCCCGATCAAGGTAATGTTCGATCTTACAGGCCTCGGCCTCCGCCATGCCTTCTTGAAGCCCCACGATCAGGGAAAAAAATTTTTTCAAATCCTTATGGCGCGCATAGATATCCCGGGCACAAGCCCATCCTTTGGCCGTCAGGTCGATGGTGCCATAAGGCTTTTGAAGGACATATTTTTTTCGTTTCAAATGTCCGAGGGCATCAATGACAGATGGAGCCCTGACCTCCAAAAAAGCGGCCACATCCTTGACGCGGGCCGTTCCGGTTCTCTCCTTAAGGATGAGGATCGCTTCCAAATAATCTTCTAAGGCCGGTGTTATTCCCATGGATGATACCCTGTTCGTCATGGACCCCATAATATTAGGCTGGCCTAATTTTGTCAATGACTTTCTCTTTTTGGGGGGCGGATTTCCGGGCAAGGAACGTGCTTGAACCGTATTCCTCAAGAAAAAACACCTAAGGAATGTCCGGCAAAAGGCTGGCGGGTAAAATGGTTCGCGGGGATGATCAAGCCTTGAAATAATCCAGGATGATGCGGATATCATCAAGATGGCTTTTGACGGCATCCCGTTCGTGTGGGGACAGGACATAGCCTTTTTCTTCCATAAAATAGAACAACGACTGACAGGCGTTTTTCAATTCCAAATGCCGGGCCCTGAGCTTTTCTGTCATGAGACTGAGATTTTGCGCCAAGGCCTGCAGCTGATCGTTCTCGCGGATGCTGAAATTGCGCATAAAATCCCCGTCCTTCATCAAATCGATCTCGCGTTGCAAACGATAAATCGGTCCGACGATCTGGTTCGAAAAATACATGGTCAAGAAAAGCACGGCCAGGGCGGCGACGACCGTGACCCCGGCCAAGGTCCATATCATCATCGGCAAAATGAAATCCGAGGTCGGTTTGACAAAAACCTTGGTGTTCTCGATCGCGACCGTGGTCGAATTGGACGTCAGATAAAAAAGGATACCTCCGATCAGCATGGAGGCCATAACCACGACCAGGCAAAAACGAAAAATAAAACGGCCCTGAAAAGAGGGCTCGATCAAATAGGTCCGGCGCTTATTAATAGATCTCATAATCCTCTCCTGATTGGCGGTCCCTGGTGTTTTATTCCTGTTGTGCTTGTTGGTTCGGCTCAAGATGGTCCGCGGGCCGCAAGATGCCCAACCGTTCATAGTCTATCGAAATCACCGCATCCGCTTTCAGAGATTCCACCCAGACCGACACAAGCCGCCGCTGTTTCTCCCGGCCGAGTTGCCATTTGATCTTCTGGTAAACGTCGGCCAAATTCATGTCGGCGAATTCCGTGTCCTTATATTTGCTGAAATAGGCGTGGATCTCTTTATCCTGGACAGCAATCTCATCAAGCATCTCCTGATTGATCTGCGAAAGCGTTAGCCCCATCAGGGCCTGTTCCCAATAATTCTGAATCTCCAGAAGAAAGTCGGGGTCCTTGTCCAGCCCCCGCCGTTGGGCTTCCCTGAGAATCAACTTATTGGCGATGAATTCA
>CAZBSU010000011.1:0-17422 GCA_964494745.1 uncultured Planctomycetales bacterium
ATATCATTCATACCCACACGGTAAATATGGAGGGGTACGGTTTTTTATTAAGCCGGCTGACGAAAAAAAAATGGGTCACGACCCGCTACCTGGACCGGATCACGCGGCGTCGGCGCTTCATCATTAACACCTTGACGCTTCGTCATGCCGATGCCGTTATCTGTATTTCTGCCGCGGTGCGCGAATTTATCACCCGCGGCTGTCCGTCCGCGGCACGAAAATGTCATGTAATCCATCCCGGCCTGGACCCGCATGAGGTCGCCGCCCGGCGTTGGGGTCAAGATATCCGCCGGCTGTACCGAATCGGAACAAATCCGTTTGGATTGATCCCGGCCCGGCTTGTCCACCAAAAAGGATTGGAAAATTTATTGAAGGCGATTAAATCCGCTGAGCGGGAATTGGACGATTGGCGGTTTCTTATTTCGGGGGAGGGGCCTCTCAAAAAATTTCTGCAATCATGGTGTCAAATAAACGGGCTGGCCGGCCGGGTCATTTTTAGCGGTTACCGGGAGAATATCTTTGATCTCATGGAGCAGGCGGATCTCGTCATCCTGCCGTCCTTGTGGGAGGGTTTCGGCATGGCCGTGCTGGAGGCGCTCTCTTTCGGCAAGCCGGTGATTGCCAGCGATATCCCGGCGATACGAGAATGGGCAGCTGACGCGGCGATGCTTGTCCCGCCGGACAATACCGATAAAATGTCGGCTGCCTTGCGTCAGATGACGGACCGCCGTTGCCGGATCGATTATGGACGCCGCGGGCTGGAAACGGCGGCCGCCTTTACCCAGCACAAAAATCATCTCCGCGTCAACTCTGTTTATGATCTTGTCCTGGAAATGAGACGTTCATGCTAAAAGAATTTGAATACTGGATTAAGACACCGGATAACCTGCGGACGCTTTATTTCTTAAAACGCCTCATCCGCGCCGCGGCTGCCTCACGGGTCTGGGATCATCCGCCGCTGCGCTGGCTGCGGGATTATCTCCGTTCCTGGGCATATGTCAATTATCATATTATCAGCGTCGATCCGCTTATCCTTGTGGATGTCTGGCAGCACCGCTACTTCCGCGAACTTTCGAGCCTTTTGCCTCAAGATCAAAACATCTATTTTATTTGTCTAAACTGGTGGCACCTGGAATCGGAAACCAATGTGCGCCTCACCGCCGAAAAATACCATTCGGATCAACGCCGGTTCCCCAGGCATAAGATCATATCTTTGTGCAACTCCCTTCGACAGAAACAATTATTTGATCAATTCGGGCTCCCGAATATCTTCTGCAATCAAAATGCCTTGCTGGACGAAAACAGATATCGGATTCTACCGGCAATCGAAAAAAAATATGATGCCATTTATCTCGGTGTGGCCGCGCCTTTTAAACGCCATTGGCTGGCCCGGGATGTCGAGTCCCTGGCCCTGATCACCCATTTTGCCGCCTTTTCCAAAACGGACTATGTGCAGAATATCCGTGCAGTCCTCAAGCATGCCCACTGGCTGGCGGCCCCGGAACCTCTCAAAAATTATATTCCCGGGGCGTGCATGGCCGAATACCTGAATCAGGCCCGGGTCGGTTTGTGTCTCTCCGCCGCGGAAGGCGCGATGTACGCCAGCGCCGAATATCTGCTATGCGGCCTGCCGGTGGTCTCGACCCGCAGCCGGGGAGGGAGGGATGTCTTCTTTGATCCGGATTATGTGAAGATCGTCGATGACGATCCGGCCGCGGTCCGCCGTGCGGTGCGTGAATTGATGGACCGCCGGACCCCGCCGGAAGAGATACGGCGCCGGACATTAACCAAGATGCAGCCTCATCGCGATCGTTTTGTCCGCCTGATCCAGGACATCTATGATCAAGAAGGGGCTGAACGAAAATTCCAAACGGAATGGAACCGCGTCTTTGTCAATAAAATGATCATGAGCCGGCGACAGCGCTGCTTGTGCCGGGACATTAAGGACCGCCGCAGGGCTTTGGCCTCAGAGAACCGCATTTCCCATGAAGATAAATCTTAAACCCGATCCCCCATTCCTGCGGATCCTCTTCGTTCTGGAGGCTCCCCATCCGTGGCTGCTCGGCGGCGCCGAACGTCATGCCCTGCGACTGGCCCGCGAGTACGAACGGCAAGGACATATGGCCGAATTCGTCACCCCGGTTCCTCGCACCTGGAAGGATACCGTCATTAAAGAACGGGGGCAGTGCGTTCACTGTTTATCCATACCCCTCCGCCATGAGCATGCCTGGTTCAAGCGGCTGTTTTACCTGCGTTTGTGTTGGTTCCTTTTCATCTACCGGCACCACTATGATCTCGTTGATCTGCATCTGATCGGGACGACCGCCTTCATCCTGACGCTGATCAAACACCTGCGCAAGCCTTCGTTTTTGAAGATCAACTCGATCGCGAACTGGACTTTCCTCAAATCCAAACTAGATATAAGGCATATCCGCCTGCCGGCCCTACTCGGCATGCATGACGTCACCGGATATTTGGTCCTGAGCCGCTATCTGAGGAGGACGCTCATCCTCGACGGGATACCGGGGAAAAGGATCCATTACATTCCCGACGGCATCGACACAGTCTGGCGGGAACCTAACCGGGCAAAATGGCGGAACGAATGCGGGATCGCTTTAGACGTCCCGGTCATCCTGTATGCGGGCCGTTTCGTCCCCCCTAAAAATCTTGGGCTGTTGATTCAGGCCTTTGATCGGATCAGCCGCATCTGCCCGGATGCTGTTCTGGTCATGCTGGGAGATGGGCCCCTGATGCCGAATATCAGAATTTTGGTTAACAAACTCGAATTATCTGATAAAATTTATTTTCGCGGTATTGTTGATAACGTCCGGGATTATATGCTGGCCGCCGACATCTTTGTTTTGCCGTCCGATATCGAGGGCTGTCCCAATGCCCTCTTGGAAGCCATGGCCAGCCGGCTGGCCTGCGTGGCGACCCGTTTCGACGGAGCGGACGAGATTATCGATCACGACCGCAACGGCTGCCTTGTCGAAAAAGGGGATGTCCGGACTCTGGGGGCGCTCTTAAACGAATTGATAGACGACCCGCAACGCCGGGAGCGCCTGGGTAACGCGGCTCGCCAAACCGTCCTGAAAAATTTTGATATCAAAAATATAGCGGCGCATTATATCAGCACCTACCATTCCTTAAGCATAAGACATCGTTAATGAATCCCCCTAAAAAGACCAACATGAAATCGCTTCAAGACGCTTATAGGCTGCAAACACTCATCTGGTCTGCCCGGCATTGGAACCTGGTCAGAGAATTCAGTCTCTGTTGGTTTAAATTGAGAGACCAACGCTCGATCCTGGGCCTGCTCTGGAGTTTTCTGAATCCGCTGATTATGTCAGCGATCATGTATTTTCTGTTTAAATCGCGAATGGACCGGGCCAAGGAAGGGGCGAACTATTTTCTTTATATCCTGATCGGCAGCGTGGCCTGGAATTATTTCGCGACGTCCATTCAGAGCAGCCTGGGGGTCTTGGTCCGCAAGGCCTATATGATGCGCAACGTCATTTTCCCGAAGGAAATCCTGGTCTTCAGCCAGATCGGTGTCTTTCTCATCCAACATATCCTGGAATTGACCGTGGTTTTTCTGTTCATTGTGCTTCATAAGATCGGCTTCTCGATTCATATTATCGGCCTGCCGTTCATCATCCTGATCGAAGGGATCTTGATAATCGGTATCACCATGATCTTGGCCTGCGTTTGCGTCTATGCCCATGACGCGGAACATATCTGGGCGGTTTTCGCCCGCATGGGCCTTTTTATGGTCCCGATCTTCTATTATACAGATTCGCTATCCCCGCAATTTCGATGGATCGTGATCTACAACCCCCTGACCCAGATCATCAGTTTTTACCGGGACATCCTGCTTTATCATCGCTGGCCGCCGCTGATCCCCCTGGCCCTGACGACCTTATTGGCCCTCTTGATTTTCGCCGGCGCGTATAAATTTTTCAAATTTATGGAACCGCATATGGTGGAACGGGCATGAACGACGCGGTTATCATTGAAAATCTTTCGAAAGAGTTCAAGATCGACATCCAGCCGCTGACGATGTTCAACCTTTGCAAACGGTTTTTTGTCCGCGAAAAGATACGCCAGGCGATCTGGGCGTTGAAAGACATCAACCTGCATATCCAGGCCGGACAGCGAGTCGGGATCATCGGCGACAACGGGTCCGGAAAAACGACCCTGTTGCGGATGATCGCCGGGCTGTATCGCCCCACCTGCGGTTCGGTGCGGGTCAGTTGTCAGCCGGCCCCCTTCCTGCAGATGGGCATCGGCATGGAGCGCGATCTGACCGCATTGCAAAATATCTTTCTTTTCGGCGCTATCCTGGGTATCCCGCGTCATAAGATCGAATCCGAGTTGGATGAAATCATTCAGTTCGCAGAGATCGAAAAGTTTATCCATTGTCCCCTGCGCGACTTTTCCAGCGGGATGATTCAGCGGGTGGCCTTTTCGATCGCCCGCCACGTCGAAACCGACATCCTTTTATTGGATGAGATGCTGGCCACGGGGGATATCGGATTCCGCCAAAAATGTTTCCTCATTATTGAAGACTACATTCGTACCGCCAAGACCGTTATTCTGACCTCGCATGAACCGGAGATGATCCGTCATTTCTGCACCCATTGTCTCTGGCTTGATAAAGGCCTTGCCCGGGCCTATGGTCCCGCAGGAAATGTCCTGGACGCGTACATCTTCAGCAAAAAGCACACCTAGACTTTCTGACACGCGGCATATCCGCCCCAGCTGTCCCCCGCAAGGCGCAACTTTCCTTAAGCCTATACATATGTTATACTTATAAGAGACCATCTGATTTTTTAACAAATATTTCAGCTATGCAAAAAAGAATTTTGGTCGTTGAAGACGATAGCGGGGTCAGTCAAATGCTCGCCCTGACCCTTGAGGCGGCCGGCTATAAAGTCTTGACCGCCACCAACGGCGCCGAGGGCATCGAGATAGCCATTAAAGATATGCCGGATCTCATCATCACCGATGTCTTGATGCCGGTCATGGATGGGTTCAAATTTTTTAAAAATTTGAAATCGAATCAATTGACAGCTGATATTCCCGTTATCATCTTAACCGCCCGCGGCCAGATGCGGGACACTTTCAAGATCTATGATGCCGATGCCTTTATTGAAAAACCATCACGGGGGACCGTATTATTGAACAAAGTCGAGCAGTGTCTGAACCGGCCAGCCTATCGCTCCGGCGGCAGACGGGTGCTTTTGGCCTCAACGAGTCCGATCGTCCTGTCCGATATGGAAAAGGTCCTCATGCGTTACGGTTGCCGGATCCAGAAGGTGACATCGGGGCAGGATATCGTTGTCCAGGCGGTGCTTTTCAAACCCGAACTGATCATCATGGATATCCAAATGGAAGGCACGGTGTCCTCGGCCCAGATCATCCGTTCGGTGCGGCTACTGCCGCATTGCCGGGACATACCGCTTTTGATATTCAGTTATATTGATGCCGAGCAGGTCGGCCTTTATGAATTCCATATCAAGGCAGGCATGATTCCGCCCCATCTGGAACGCTGCCACCGCGCCGGCGCGACAAATTACCTCGGAGCCTTTAATGAAAAGACCTTCCGAGAAAAAATCGGAGGATATTTGACAGGGCCGCATAAACTTGATAAAACTACTAAAAAGTAATCATCATGCGATCAAACAACCCCCTTATTTTCATATTTGTGATATGCCTCATTGGGGCAAACCCCTTGTATCACAATCCGGTCTGGGCCAAAAACGACATTGAGGTACCAAATAAAATTTCTATCCAGGCCCAAATGAAATTTTATGAATCCTACGGGATCGAATGGGAAGACGCCCCTTTGGAACAAAAAATGAGATTCATGAAATTTTATCATGAGCATAAAGAAGAGGTGGTGAAGAAGGAGAAAAAATATCAAAAGGAGCAAGAGAAAATAGACAAACGCCGCGAGGAATTCGAAGAAGAACGTCAGAAATTCTTAGAACGACAAGAGCGGCTCAAGAAAAAACGCCTCCGCGAAGAAAAAAAGAAAAAACGCGAAAAGGAATCCATCAAGAAAAAAATAGAACGAAGTCAAAAAAGATTCGAACGCTGGCAAAAAGAGATTGACAAAATGCACGATGATTGACATGGAGACCGGCCCCTGTCCGAACCGCCCACCCCTTTGGTGTTCCAACCGCCCATCTTGAATTTCCTCAAAATCTGATAGTCTGACATTCCATTCATTGCTACAATGGAAAAGGTTATAAAATGGACAATTTTTTAATGAGAAAGGCCTTTTCATGCTCAAAAATACGGCTTACATTCTCGTCGCAGGAATTCTCTTAAGCATAACACATCCGGTCTCGGCCCAAGAGATTACGGCCAACCTACGCACCCGCTACCTGCTCGAAGCCGATCTCGGCAACCGCCACGGGGATATGTCGATAACCGAATCCCAATTCAATCTTCAGGTCGAAGACAAAATCGCCGGTCAATTGCCGGTCACCTTTTCAACCGAGATTAAATATCTAACCATCGATGAAAATGTGGCGGCAGATATTCCCAACACCCTGATCGGTCGTCAATTTCGTCTGGGGGCGAAGGGGCCGATCCCGTATCTTGATTGGGAAAATTTTTATCTCGGGCTGGATTTGATGCCGACGCTTAATACGGACGGATGGGACTGGAGCGACAGCGCCTTTCGGATGCCGATGCGCGCGTATCTGATCCACCGCCCCAACGAACAATGGACCTTTGTCGGCGGACTTGTCCTGCGCCCGGACTATGATCAGGAGGTCCTTCCGATTCTGGGACTGATCTACAAACCCGATGACCGTCTGACCGTCAATCTCGCTTCGGGGGAACCCCATGTCCACTACCGCTTGAATGAACGCCTGGCCTTGATCGGCGAAGCCAGCATGACTCTCGACGAATATGAGGTCACTCGAAATCAACAAGACGGCGTCGTTCTGCAAAACCGACAATTTTCGGCCGGGTTGGGGGCCGAGCTCGACTTTAACGACCAGGCCGCCGCCTGCCTGACCTTCGGCCGGGTCTTTGCCAGGAAAATGGAATATTTGGATACAGGCGAAGAATTTTATCCGGAAGCCGCTTTTTATATCAATGGAAAACTTTTCATCAAATTCTGAAAACTTACCTGGGATACCCCTGCCCTCTGACGGTCTTGTCCTGGTCGTTGATGATGAGCAGGAAATCCGGGAAATGACCCGCTCAATGCTGCAAAAACGCGGCCTTCGCGTGGCCTTGGCCGCTGATGGCGTTCAGGCCCTGAAATGCATTACCGACGAAACCCCTGCCATCATTTTGCTGGACGTCCTGATGCCGAACATGGACGGCTACACGTTCTATAAACAGCTTAAAAATAATCCTGACACCAACGCCATTCCTGTCCTGGTCGTCACCGGCCGCGGCCAGATGGAAGATTCTTTTACGGTCCTGGGCGTGGACGGTTTTGTGACCAAGCCCTTCACCCCGGATCAATTGGTCCGCGAGATCAGCCTGATTCTGGAAATGGACCGGGCCCGGCAGCAAATGGGGCGGAGCCAAACCGCTGGCAAGAAGATCCTGGTGATCGGCAATCAACAAAAGGTCCTCGATGACATGACCGCCAAGGCCGTCAAGACCGGATGTGAGATCAAGACCGTTCGCCGCGGCGGGGACGCGATCGCGCAGACCGTCAAATTTATTCCGGATATTATTTTCATCGATATCCAACTCGAAGACATCACCACGGCCGAGGCCATGGCCATCTTGAAACGCCTGCCCCAACTGGAGGGAAAGCCGATTATCGGTTATTCCTATTATGAAACCGATCAACTGGCCCAGACCGAAGTCCGACGCAAAATCATGAACATCGAAGAGGCCAGCCAACGTTTTCTGGCCGCGAAGGGCACGGCTTACATGGGCCGCTACAACCATTCCGTCTTTATCCATACACTTACCGAATATCTGAAATCTTCTTGAGGCACGTATGCCTGAACTGGACCAATTGCTGAACATCCCGGATCCCCGTCAACGCATCGAGGCCTTGCTGCAGCAGGCCCGCACCTTGGGGATCAATCCCATCCAGGCCCAAAACTCCCGCGGTAAATACAGTGAAGAAAAGCTTGTCCTGCTCATTTTCGATGCGACTCATAATATCCGCCGCAATCAACGCAAAAATGTCCATTTTGCCTCCGGCGTTTTCGTCGTGGCCATCGTGATCTTGAGCCTCATGCTGCTGCTGCCTCGAATGGCCCAATTCATCCTTAGCGATGACCTGTCCGTTCAGCCCGATCCGCCCAAGACCTATAAGGCCTACGACGAAAAGGGCCGGCCGGTCACTCAGGAGCAGCAGCCGGTCTTGTTTGAATTGATGGAAGGGACGTATCAGCAATTCGATGACAATGGCCGCCTTAAATACGAAATGGATTATGTGGCCGGCGAGCTTGTCCGCAAACGAGAATTTGCGCCGGATGGTTCGCTGCTTAAGGAACGGACTTATGCCGAGCCCGAGGCGGCCGAAGAGCCGCTGCCGTAAAAAATGAAAGGATGAAATCGCGGCCATGGTTGATTCAACACACATTCGGAGCCAGCCAATAAAACGTCCGCTGGGAGTAACGATATGGGCTGGTATTTTTAGCGTAACCGGCGGTATCGCCTTGTTGATTCTTTTTGTCGAAATCCTCATCAATATCAGCTATGCCGGGATCCATTCCCTATTCATCATCAATGCCTCCAGCCTGGTTGGTTTCTTATTGTATGCCGCTATTCCCATCGTCTTTTATATGAACGGGATCGGCCTGTTTTTGCTGAGGCCTTGGGCCCGCCCAATGACCCTTTTCGTCCAACCCTTTCTGATTTGGACCTTTTTATTCAATATCAGCTGTCATATCGGCCAGATCCGGCTTCAGAGTCCTGTAGATCTGCTGATGGCCCCGGCCCAAAATCCCAACCTTTTTCTATCCCTCATCATGGCCGGAGGCCTTATCGTTTCTCTCCTGATCACCTATTTTATCCGGCCTCAAATAGCTCAATATTTCTAATCCCGGACGTATCTCTTGGGCGACTTTTCACCTTTTTTGCCCCAAATCCGATTGGTTCCGCCCCGCCTTTTTTTTTAAACCCCCATATGTTACACTTTACTTAGGTAATATGAATACTGATTTAAGTATAATAATTACAAATATTTATGAATAATATGCCCCCCCAAAAAACTCTCATCTCGGCACTTGTTTTGACGCTGATCTGTGTTTATGTACCGGATGCCGCAGCCATGACAAGCCCGGCGCCGATGGATTATTATCATAGAGGGGAAGCGTATATTCAAGCCTATCGCGGCGATGATGTCACCCTCCATCAGGCCTCGCAGGAATTTGTTAAATTGATCGACCGGTTTCCTGATTTTCCTCTTGGCTATCTAGGACTCAGTCAGGTCAGCATCATCCATGCCTACCGTTTCGACAAATATCATCAGATGGACCAAATCCGTAATGAAGCTATGCCTTTGGCCGTGCGCGCGCTCGAGCTCGGGCCTCTGATGCCGGTGGTGCACCTGCACTATGACCTGATTCAGGATATCTTTGATAAGCACCGCCAGCACCAACAGACGGCTCAAAAATTTCTCACTCTGCTTCCGGACGAACCCGAGACGTTCTTTGAATTGGGACAATACCTTCTCGCCCAGGATGATTATGATAAAAGCCGGGAATTCTATGAGGCCGCCCTGGAATTTGATCCAGATCCCGGGTTGAAGGCGCGGATTTATAAACGGCTGGGCTACATTTCGCTGCGTCATTTAGGCGCGGCGACACAGGCCATCGATTATTACCAACGGGCCGTTCAGCTTTCGTCCCGGGACGATGCCGGGCTGGAAAATCTCGGACAGGCCTATTTTGAGACGGGTGAATACCGGCTGGCGTTGGATAAATTCAATCAGGTTTATCAAAAAACCGGCCGACCCCTGACCGAATATTACATCCTTTTAACAAAAGGGTATCTTTTTCAGGAAAGGGGCCAGACGGATAAGGCGATCATCTATTTTGAAAGGGCCTTGCAGACGAACTCCAACACGGACAGTCAACTCTATTACTATCTGGGCAATCTTTATTTCCAGATCAAGGATTATGCCCAGGCCTTTCAAAAGTTCAAAAAAGTCATCGAACTTAAGCCCTATGATTATTCGGATATCTATTACCTCGCGGGGCGCTCCGCGTATTCCCTCGGCGATAATCATTCCGCGTTGGATTATTTCAAAAAGCATCTTCAACAGAACAATACCGGCACTGAGGCCGAGTGGATCCGCGCCCATATCCCCAATCTCTCCCACAAATAATCTTGCCGCCACAATCCATCAAGGGACCGCCTATCCATATTTTTTGTCCGACCGCTTCCGTGAAAAATGTCACAATAGGATTGCATGCCCCTAAATACTAAGATATGATATTAATAATATGATTCCGGGAAGCGATCATCCTCATGCGCGTGTTGCGGATTTTACCAAAACACTACATGTCCTGATCATCGAAAACAATCCGGTGGATTGTGCGATGCTCAGCGGTATGTTGTCCAAATCCAGCTTCGGGTCTTTCCGCCTGAAGGGAGCTGATTCCCTCAAAATGAGTTTTCAGATCCTGGCTGAGGACACCTACCATGTCGTCCTGCTTGATCTTAACCTCAAGGACAGCAGCGGACTGGACACATTGCACCGCTTGCACAAAAAATTCCCCGAGGTGGCCATTGTCGTCAATACCGGCGTTTATCAGGATTCCCTGGGGCTAAAGGCCATCATCTGCGGGGCCCAGGATTATCTGATCAAAGGCAAATACAAGGCTTATGGGCTGGTCAAGGCCCTCTATTATGCGGTCGAACGCAAAAGGGCGGAAGAAGAGCTCAAGGCCGCGTATAACCGCCTCAAAGAAACCCAGGCCCAGTTGATCCAGGTCGAAAAGATGACGGTGATCGGCGGCCTGGCCAGCGGTATCGCGCATGAGGTCAAAAATCCGCTGGCCACGATCCTATACGGCGTGGAATTTCTGGACACCAAACTTACCGTCAGTGACCCGCAAATCCAATTAACGCTTAAGTCCATCCGCGAGGCAACTCAGAAGGCCAATGACATCATTAAAGACCTGCTGGATTTTGCCAGCCTTTCGAAACTCACGATCATCCCCGAGTCCATTAACACGGTGATCGAGCATTCACTCCATTTCACCACGCATCAATGCGACAGAAACGGCATACGGGTCGAAAAATTTTTCGCCAGCAATCTGCCCGATATCCCGATCGATAAGAACCGCATCGAACAGGTCATCGTGGATCTGATCATCAACGCCATTCTGGCCATGCCGCAAGGCGGGCTGATTACCATCCGCACCCTGACCAAAAAATTCGAAATGACGGATATTGAGGGATACATCGACGAGGGCCGCCGCTTTCGGCCCGGTGATGATGTCGTCATTATCGACATCGAAGATACCGGCCCGGGAATCGAGACAAAAAATCTTCCCAAGGTCTTCGACCCCTTTTTCACAACCCGGCGCGCGGCCGGCGGGGTGGGGCTTGGCCTATCCATTGCCAAGACGATCATCAACAATCATGAAGGCATCATTTTCTTATCCAATCATGCCCGCGGCGGTACCCGGGCGCGTCTCATTCTTAAAACAGGGGCCTTATCATGAATCCCTATTTTGAAAAAAAACGCATACTCATTATCGATGATGAAGCCGGCTTTGCCGAAATGGTCAAACTGAACCTCGAAGCCACCGGACAATATCTGGTGCGGACCGAAAATGTTGGAGGCCGGGCCGTTGACGTGGCGCTGGAATATCAGCCGGACTTGATCCTGCTCGACATCGTCATGCCCGAAACGGACGGCACCGATATTTGCTGGCGGTTGAAAGAGGAGGAGCAACTCCAAAAAGTCCCGATCGTATTCTTGACCGCGACCATCCGCAAAAATGAGGTCGAGGCCCAGCACGGCGCGATCGCCGGACACGCCTTTTTGGCCAAACCAGCCACGATGGAAGAACTAACGGCCTGCATCGAAGAGCAGCTTCATTCGCCGTCCTGACCAAATCCGTTCGGTTATGTTTTGATCACTGGTCTTGCATGCCGTATGGAGAATGTTATAATAATTAAACTTATGAATAAAAGGAACAAAGACGATCGGCTTTCCCGCATGCGTCTTTTAAGGGCAGCCACAACCCCACTCCCGTCCAAGCCCAGAACCCATCTGGGGCATGGGCGCCTTATCACGATATCCCTAGGCCTTTTCATCGCATTCACAACCCCGGCAAACGCCCGTGAAACTTGCGAGCAAATACTTTTCCAACGCAAGCATGTCAGCGGTCTCAGCCTACAGATCTGTCAGGCCCGTATCATCAAGAATCCCAACTGCACCGAAGGGCAGATCATGGCCGAGGCATGTCCAGGGCATTCGCTGGCCGTGGATTTGCGTATTGCCAACCAATCCGAAGTCAAAAAGCTCGAATTTGAAGGACCTTTGCGATTTTTCCTCAAAGATAATTTTCGCAACACCTATACCCGTATTGATCAACCGGACCCCTCGGCTTGGCCGCGCAGTCTTTATCCCGGCACCGGCGTTGTCCGGGAATTGATCTTTGAGCCACCAGTGGAATCCTACGAAAGCCTGACCCTAGTCGTCGACACGGCCCCGCTGGGTATCGATCCGGCCGTCCTGACATTGCCGATTTATAAAGAGATGGTCCATTATCCGAATCATAACCTGCCGTCCTTCTCCCCGTACATGACCGTCATCGATATCCTGAAACCTAAACGAACCACCAAAGTCCTGCCCGGGGATGTGGTCAAGGTCGCGATCCAAATCAACGAACGCGTTTCCCGGCCCGATACGGTCTTGATCATCACGCCGAATTTCACCCTGGAGGATATACAGCACCGCTATCATTACAATGTCCGGATTCCCAAAGAATGGGAACCCGGTCGACCGTTTCAAATTGCGGTCGTCGCCCGCTGGGACAAGTGGGAAGATCAGCGCATCGCTTCCGAGTCGGTGTCTCTCACGGTCCTGGATCCCAAGACCGCCTGTCAGGATGAATGTCTAAACAATAGAGGTCGCGTGGCCAGGAGGTAATTCCCTGGCTGCCCGACTGAAAAACTCACACGGCCTATCAAGAAATCATTAGTGTTTTTAACGTGACATCACCTTACCGACAATCGAACGTGACTCTCCTGTTTTTGACCATTGTGTTTCTTTTTGCCGTTTCAAGTCCAGTCATCGCCTCCGAAACTCCCGAGATCCTTACCCAACGGCTGCATGCGCAGGGCGTTGAAGATTATTCTAATCAAAAAACGGCCTCAGCGGTCAGGGCCTTTGTCAGGGTCTTGTTGATTCAACCCGACCATCGCGAATCGCTGGCATTGTTGGAACAAATGAGCCGCGACGCTCACCTCCTTGACGAATCCCGCCGACGCCAGATCGAACGCTTTTTGGGGTTGATCGATTATCTGCGCTTCACACAGGACTACATCCGCAGGACCTATGCCGAAAACCTTGACCTCGTCGATTATATCCGCCAACAGGCACCCCAAACCGATCTCGAGCAGCGCCTCAACGGCCTTAAACCTCTGCAGACCCTAAACAACCTTTATGAAATTCAAACCGCCTTACCCGGCGAATGGCCGGCAACATCGTTTCATCTTCCTCAGATCAACGGCCGGCTGACCGCCTTAAAGAACGAGCGGGTCGCCCTGCTTAAAAAAATGCAGGAGATCAACACCCAGCTCTGGGATATGAAACAACGGGTGATCCTGGAGTCCGCCCAGTCGCGTCAGGTCAATCTGACCACGGCCTTCACCAATAAGATCCAGCGCCTCCAACAGCAATTAACATTGCAACAACAGCAATTGCAGCGCCAGGACCGCGCCCTGCAGATTTTGACCAATCAATTTCAAACCACCCGCCAGGATTATGCGGACATGCAAAAACGCTTTTTAAAATCCAGCCGACACGCTAATTCATTAACCCAGCAATTGGCCGACATGAGTCTCGAGCTGTTCGAGCGCGATCGGGATCTGGCGGATCAGGTCCACCAAGGCGAACTGTTAAAGGAAGAACTGATGGATTATAAACAGCGCGCCTCTTTGACCCGCCGCATCATGCACGAAAAAGATCAACGGATCAAGACCCTTACGGCGGGAGCATCCGCTCAGCCCGACACCGAACCTTCCGCTGATGCCGCCCGTCCGGACCGGTTGCGGGCTATGGAACGCGAGATCCATCAATTACGTCATCATTATGAACTGGCGGCCCGCAATCTCAAAAAACAAGATCAGCATATCCACGAACTGAAGCAAACGCTCTTTGAACGGGACCGCACGATCGCCCAAATGCAACAGGTCTTTATGGCCCAGGACCGCAAACTAAGCGAAATGGCCGGTATGCTTAAAATTTATAAAATCAAACTGTCCCGCAGCGAATCATCCGGGCCCCCCTCGCAACTGCGGCGGCAGTTCGTTGACCGGCAACGCTCCCGAGATCCCGATTATACCAACCCGCCGGCCCCGATCTCGATCATCGACCCACGCCTTCCCGTCGGCCACAGTCGCGATATCATTTATCGCAGAACTACGGAACGCATACAGCATTTGGTTCCCCGATCACCGCGACCCGTTTGGCTGCGGCCCTGACACGGAATATCATTAACGAAAGGAGCTGCCGTTGCCTTTTAAATATCTTATTTTTCTACTGAGCTTCGTGATGTTAAATCCCTCTGCATCTTCGGCGGCGGTTAATGTCAAAGAATCCGTGGTCAAAATTTTTGTCACATCCAATCCGATGAACTATTATCGGCCCTGGCAATCGATCGGCAGCCAGGCCGGCACCGGATCCGGATTCGTGATCCAAGGCAACCGGATCATCACCAATGCGCATGTCATCAGCGATCACACCTTTATCCAGGTCCGGAAGGAATCCGATCCCAAAAAATACACCGCCGAAGTCGAAGCGGTCGGCCATGACTGCGATCTGGCGCTGCTAACGGTCAAGGACCCGGAATTCTTCAAGGATGTCCAGCCGTTGGATTTCGGGGAACTGCCCGAACTCCAGGACACGGTGATCGTGATCGGTTTTCCACGCGGAGGCGATAAACTTTCCATCACCGAAGGCGTTGTCTCGCGGGTCGAGATCATCCCTTACGTGCAAAGCGCGAAAAAACTACTGGCGGTTCAGATCGACGCGGCGATCAACCCAGGCAACAGCGGCGGACCGGTCTTCAAGGACAATCGGGTCATCGGGGTGGCCATGCAGGTCATTACCAGCGGTCAGAACATCGGCTATATGATACCGACCCCGATCGTCCGTCATTTTCTTGAGGATGTGTCGGACGATTCCTATTCCGGGTTCCCGACTCTGGGAATTGAATATTACAATACCGAAAACGAAAAACTGCGTTCCTTCTTCGGGCTGGATCAAGACCAGGGGGGAGTCCTGATCACACACACGCTCCCGTTTTCCTCGGCCGATGATATGCTTGAACGCCGGGACGTGGTCTTGGGGATCGATGACGTCCCGATTGCGGTCGACGGCACTTTTGCCTTCCGCGGCAACGAGCGCCTGTCGTTGTCGCACTTAATATCGATGAAACAGATCGGTGACAATCTGAAATTGACGGTCAACCGACAGGGACAGGTTCAGGACATCCAGGTCCGCCTTAAGCCGTTCGTCGGTCTTGTTCCGCCTCCGCACTATTTCCCCCAACCGCCTTACTATATTTACGGGGGACTGGTATTTTCCGTTTTAAGCGTTGATCTCCTGAAATCGTTCGGCAAGAAATGGTGGCAGGAGGCCCCGGTGAATTTCATGCATTATCTTTTGGGGGAGGGACGGATGAACGCCCAACGCAAACGACACGTGGTCATCCTTCTTGACGTCCTGCCGGATAATATCAACGTCGGTTATCATGATTACGGCAAGGAGGTCATCAGCCGCGTCAACGGTCAAACCTTTTCATCCTTCAAAGAATTTGTCGCTTTGATTGAACAAAATCCGCATGATTACATAGAATTTGAAACCGCCCAAAAGGCCATGATCATCATGGACACCAATGATATAGACCCCGTCACCGAAAACATCCTGACACGGAATAATATCCCGGCCCGGGCCTCGCCGGACATCATGGAAGGAATAACCTCCCTGGAGGAAGCCGATGGCAAATGAAGGGCTCCGACGCGCGCGCACCTGCGGAAGCTGGGTCCGGGGAAATGTCAACCGACTTTTTCAAGGCTTTTGCATCGGCACGGCCAATATTATTCCCGGCGTTTCCGGCGGCACGATCGCCCTCATGCTTGGCATCTACGAAGAATTAATCCAGGCCGTCGGCCGCTTCGACCTGCATCTGCTGCGCCTTATAACGGCCCGGCGCTGGCGCGCGGCCGTTGATTATCTGCCATGGAAATTCCTTTTGCCCTTATTGCTCGGGATCGCCTTGGCCGTCATGCTTTTGGCCCGGCTTCTGGAATGGCTGTATGAGGCTTACCCCGTCTATCTTTACGCCTTCTTTTTCGGCCTGATTCTCGCCTCGGTGCCGATTATCAGCAGCCATATCCGTTTACGTACACGCGCCCTTGCCGCTTGCATGTTTGCCGCGGCAGCCGGTATGTTTCTTTTGGTGGGCATGATCCCGGCCCAGACACCTGAGACCGCTCTGTTTATCTTTTTAAGCGGGGTCCTGGCCATCAGCACCATGATCCTGCCCGGGATATCCGGTTCGTTCGTCTTGGTCCTGATCGGCAAATACAAATTTATCCTTGCCGCGATCAATGACCGTGATCTTTACATCTTAACGGTCTTTGGCCTTGGCTGCATCACGGGTATCGTTGCGATCGTCGGCCTGCTGAAATGGCTTCTCGATAAATACCACGATCTGACCATGACTTGCCTGACCGGAATCGTTCTCGGTTCGCTGCGAAAACTGTGGCCCTGGAAAGATCAGCTGGTCATTCTCCCGCAGGACCCTGCCGCCCAGGCCCTGCAGAAAGAAATCAATGTTTGGCCGGATTCTTTCAGCGTGGAAGTCCTGATGGTGCTTGCGGTCGCTGCGTTCGGATTTATGGCCGCCCGCTGGCTTGCCCCCCGGCCCAAACATTTTTAGTTGAACAAATACCCCCTAGGAACGGTCTAAACCGCCTTTATCCATCTCCTTAGGCTTTATGAAAGGGAAGAGACCTTATGCAGTATTCCGCCATTTCTCAAACGGACTTGAACATATCCGCTGTCACGCTCGGGACATGGGTGATTGGCGGCGATTCATGGGGCGGGGCTGATGCCGACGAAGGGATCTCCGCTGTCCACGCCGCTATGGACGCCGGGGTCAACCTCATCGATACCGCCCCGATTTATGGGTTCGGCCGCTCGGAAGAGATTCTCGGGCGGGCGCTGAAAAACCGGCGC
>CAZBSU010000012.1:0-17213 GCA_964494745.1 uncultured Planctomycetales bacterium
AAAGACAAGGATGATTTTTGGCTTTTTCTTGGCTTTCTTAAATTTTTTCTCTGTTATTTATCCCGATATCCTCTGTGCGGCTGAGAACACCCTCCAATATACGGTTCGCCAAGAGATTATTCAGAGTAACGGAGTATTGGTTTCTCAGCCGAAGGCCGTGGACAGGACGATTGATTTTATTATTAGGACAAATAATATCAATAGCTTAGAAGATTATTCCCGTTGGCTGAAGGCCAATATTAAGTATCTGGAAGACGGGAATGATGATAAATGGGCTGATCCGGCCGAGACATTAAAGAAGAAGCAAGGTGATTGTGAAGATTTTGCTTTCCTGACGGCTGAAGTCCTTAAGGGTTTAGGTTATGAGCCCCGTTTTTTGGCCCTGGTGCGCGAGGGCGAGGCGCATGCGATTTGCGTGTTCAAGAAAGACGGTTATTATATGTGGTTTGATAATACAACCCTGAAGAAGACCACGGCCAGAACACTTAAGGACTTTGCCCGTATGGTTACTTCAAAATACGATTTCCTGCAATTATCCGAACTGAACACCAGTAACAACAGCTGGAAGACTTTGTATAGAAGGTCATAATTGAAGGAAAAAGAATAGATTAAGGTAAAAACATAGAGGAAGAAGGCCGAGATGAAGAATGAGGCATTAACAACAGGGCAGGTGGCAAAATATTGCCAGGTAACGTATCGGGCCGTTTTGAAATGGATCGCGGAAGGGAAACTAAAGGCCTATCGGACGCCGGGACAACACAGCCGGGTTCATGTGAAGGATTTTATTGAATTTTTAAAGAAATTCAATATGCCGATCCCGAAAGAGCTTGACGAGACCAAACGCAATAGACGGGCGCTTATTATTGACGATGATCAGCGGATCACCGATTTGATCCGGCGGGCCCTGGAAGGGGAAAAGATCTTTGATATCAAAGTCGCGCATGACGGATTCAGCGGCGGCCAGGCATTTGCGGCCTTTAAACCCGACCTGACCGTGCTTGACATCAACATGCCCGGATTGAACGGGTATCAGGTCTGCGAGCATATCCGCAAGGATCCGGCCAATAAGGATTCAAAGATATTGGCCATCTCCGGTGAGGTTGAGGAGGACACCCGCGAGAAGATCCTGAGGCTCGGCGCCAACGGTTTTTTGGCCAAACCTTTTGAGATCAATGATTTTCTTAAAAAAGTCTACCGGATGCTGGGGATGAAGCCGGAAAAAGAGGGGGATTCAGCCTGAGGTATGATGAGCCTTTATAGTCAAAAATATTAATTTAAATAATTAATATAGATATATATATTTACGCTTCCGGCTGTAAGAGTAAATGTTAGAATAAGGATGAAAAAATTCGCTGGGGGTTGGAATTAGTCCCTTGTTGGAGAAGATGATCAAAAGGAGAGTTTCTTATGGCAAGAACGATCCTGATTATCGATGACGAAAAGAACCTGGCTGACCTTATCGCGCATCAGCTCAAATCCAGAGGGTATTATACCGTTACGGCTGCCAACGGCCAGGAAGGGCTCGATAAACTGAAAGCCATTATTCCGGACTTGATTATTCTGGATGTCAATATGCCGGTCATGAACGGCCTTGATTTTTACCGGCAGATCATGACCGAAACCGGCCGGACCCCTTTTCCGGTCTTGATCCTGACATCCCGGCAGGAGCTTGAGAAAACCTTTCAAGATGTTCAGGCCGCGGGATTCCTGCCAAAACCTTTTCTGATCGAAGATCTTATTCGCGAAGTTGAAAAGATTACCGCCGGCGTCAACAAACCGGCGGTCTTTTTATTCGAGTTCGATGATACCCCGCATCATCAGAAAATTCGGCAGGTCTTGAGCCGCAACCGATATGAAGTTTGCGATATTAAGGACCTGGGGGCCTTCAAGGAATTGGCCGCGGGCAAGCCCCCCCGGGCGATTATTTTTGAATATGGCCGGACGGATCATCCGGGCGCGGAGATTTTACGGGAAATCCGGAACACCGCCGGCACCGAGCATTGTCCCGTGATCGCGTATTCCTATGCCGGGCGGGAGGAATTCGAGCGGGAGAGCCTGGCGGCGGGCGCGGACAAATATTTGTCGGCACCGGCCAGGTATGAGGTTTTTGCCGAGGCCTTGCAGGAATTAAGATCTAGGGAAGAGTGAACGGTGTTCGTTCAAAGACATCAGACGAAGCGACGTATTTATGCCTAAGTTCATTCGAAAAAGACTGGGGGAAAGATTGGTGGAAGAAAGCCTCATCACCCAGGAACAGTTCGACCAGGCCCTGAAAAAACACTGGGACACCGGTGTGTCTTTCCGGCAGGTGATCACGGACATGGGCTTTATCAGTGAAGACCGCCTGATGGAATTCACGGCCAAGGTCCTGGAGATACCTTTTGTCCGGGATGTCATTGGCCAGGTCGGGGATCCGGAGGTCTTCAAGATATTTTCCGAGAAGGTCTGCCGGCAGTATTGCATTATGCCTTTGTATCTTACAAATAAGATCCTGACCGTGGCCATGGCCGATCCGTTTGATGTCTTCGCGCTTGACGACCTGGAGGCCATCGCCAAATGCCGGGTTGATACCCTTCTGGCCAAAAAAGAAGATATCGTCAGGGCCATCGACCGCTTTTATAAAGCCCAGGAGGCGCTTGAGGAGATCGTCAAAGGGATTGAGGAGGATGACGATCTGGAAATCGTCAAAGAGACCAAGGACGAGGAGGCCGAGGGCGAGCCGTTTGAGCAGGTCGACGCGCCGATCATCCGTCTGGTCAATACCATGATCACCCAGGCCATTAAAGAGAAGGCCAGCGATATCCATGTCGAGCCGGAAGAAAACGGCCTGCGCATCCGTTACCGCATCGACGGGATCCTGCGCGACACCATGATGCCGCCTAAGCGCCTGCAGGCCGCGATCACCTCCCGGATCAAGATCATGTCCGGCATGGATATCTCGATCAAGCGCAATCCCCAGGACGGCCGTTTTAAACTGCGTGTCGAAAATCGCGATTTCGATGTGCGCATCTCGACGATCCCGACGATTTACGGCGAAAAAGTCGTCATGCGCCTGCTGGATCAGAACAGCATCAAGATGGGCCTGCCTGAGGCCGGTTTCGGCGATGAGTCATACAAGAAATTCCGCGAGATGATCGAGCGTCCTTACGGCATCATCCTGGTCACGGGGCCGACCGGCAGCGGCAAGACCACGACCCTGTATCTGGCCCTGCAGGCGATCAATTCGCCGGATAAGAATATTATCACGATCGAGGAACCGGTCGAATACGACCTGGAGCGGGTCAATCAGATCCCGGTCAATAACAAGGCCGGTTTGACTTTTGCCAAAGGCCTGCGTTCGATCCTGCGCCAGGACCCGGATGTGATCATGGTCGGTGAGATGCGCGATCTGGAGACCGCGGACGTGGCCGTGCGGGCGGCCCTGACCGGGCATCTGGTCTTCAGCACCCTGCACACGAATGACGCGGTCAGCGCGATAGCGCGCATGATCGATATGGGCGTGCCCCCTTACCTGGTCACGTCTTCGGTCTGTTGTGTCTTGGCCCAGCGCCTGGTCCGGGTCGTATGCCCGAAATGCAAACAGGCCTATACCCCGGCCGAAGATTTGCTTAAAGAGGCGGAATTGGATTCGGCCGAACATGTCTTTTACCGCGGCCAGGGCTGCGATTATTGCGGTCAGACCGGATTCCGCGGCCGCACCGGGATATTCGAGCTTATGGTGCTTGATAAGGAATTGCGCAATCTGATCCACGCCAATGAGTCGGGCGACCGGATCAAGCAGGCGGCCCAGAAAAACGGCATGAAACTATTATGGCAGGACGGGCTGGACAAGGTCCTGAAAGGCCACACCACGCTCGAGGAATTGAAGCGGGTGGCCTTCACGGAGGAAATGTAATAAAGGGGAAAGAAGCATCAACCTGAAACCAAATTATGCCCAGATACCGCTACAAAGTCAGAGACACAAACGGCAAGGTCATCCGCGGCCGCATGGTCGCGGCCAGCGCCCAGGAACTCCGCAAGAAGCTTGATGAGAAGAATTATTTTATCATCGAGTATTTTGACCCCAAGCCGGGTAAGGTCATGTCGCGGGAGATCCATATTTTCAAGCCCAAGGTGACCTATAAGGAATTGTCGGTATTCTGCTGGCAGTTGTATACGATGCTGGATGCCGGCTTGACCCTGGTGAAGGCGCTGAAGATCATCGAGCATCAGACCAAGATCCCGCTGCTCAAATCCGTGCTTAATCAGGTCGGGCGCCGGATCGAAGAGGGCAGTTCTTTTTCCGATGCCCTGCGCGAACACCGTAATGTCTTTTCGCAATTTTTTATCCAGATGGTCAATGCCGGGGAGGTTGGCGGCGTGTTGGACGACATCATCCGCAAACTGGCGGAATATTACGAGAATCAGGATGAGGTGCGCGGCAAGATCCGTTCGGCCCTGACCTATCCGGTGCTTTTGCTGACCGCCTCAACGGCGGTGATTATTTTTTTGATCACCTTCATTTTGCCCAAGTTTACCGTGGTCTTCGAGGATATCGGCGCTCAGGTCCCGGTCTTGACCCAGATCCTGCTCGGGGTCGGCTATTTGCTGCGCACATACGGCCTTTTTGCCGCGACGGTCCTGGGCGGGACGTTATTTTTTTATTGGGGTTATATCCACACCTCCATCGGCCGGTATAATATTGACCGCCTCAAGCTCAGTCTGCCGGTTATGGGCGATCTGCACCGCAAGATGGCCGCGGCCCAGTTCAGCCAGACCCTGGCCAGCCTGATCAGCGGCGGCATCCCGATCCTGACCGCGCTTAAGGTTGTGACCGAGACGATCGACAACGAGGTGATCGTGCGCGCCATCAACCAGGTCACGATCCGGGTCGGGGAGGGCAAATCCATCGCCAATCCGTTGGAGGAGATCGGGGTTTTCCCGGAGATGGTCGTGAGCATGATCCGTGCCGGCGAGGAGACCGGCTCTCTGGACAAGATGCTGAACAAGGTCGCGTTCTTTTACGACCGCGAGATCAGCCAGATCACCGAGACATTCACCAAGATGATCGAGCCGGTGCTGATCGTGTTTATGACCATGGTCGTGGGCGCGATCGGCGTGTCGATCTTCCTGCCGATGACGGACATGATGGAGGCGCTGCATCAGTAGTAAGGGAAAAGGAAAAAAGAGGAAAAAGATTTTAGAGATAAGGAAACGAGGAAGGAGGAGGAAATGAGAACAAGAATCAACACAAAGGCCTTCACCCTGATGGAAATGGTCATGGTGCTGGTCGTGGTGGGCCTGCTGGTGTCCATCGTGGTGCCGAAGTTCAACGCCCAGCTGGGCCAGGCCAAGGAGGCGGCAACACGGGCTAACCTGGAAAGCCTGCGGTCGGCGGTCGGTATCTACGCCAAAGATTTTGGGGTTAATCCGGATCCGATAACGGAACTTGTAACCGAATCAATCGTGCGGGAAATCCCGAGCGATGCCTGGGGAGTTGCTTTTAATTATGATTCAGCTACAGGCGAGGTGACTTGTAATACTACCTTGAACACTGAATGTCTTGCTGAATGGTAAAGAATTTTTTATGCAGGCGGCAGCAATTATGAATTAATCAAGAGGTTATTGGGCTAAAATGGGATCCTTTCATTGAGGTAAATGTATTTGATGCGCAACCGTTTAAGAGAAATGGTTCCGGATTCAGATAGAGGGTATACGTTACTTGAGATGGTGCTGGTCCTGGCGATCGCGGCGTTCTTGCTGTCGATCATTGTCCCGCGTTTCATGCGGGACTCGGTTGACGCCAAGATCGCCAAGACCAAGGCCGGCCTGGAAAAGATCCGGACGGCGATTGAGCTTTATCGGGCCGACACGGGGATGACCCCGACAAGCTCGACCATGGAAGACGATTTGACAAAAACGGGTCCGCCTTACCTTGATGAGATCCCGGAGGATGGTTTTGCCGGAGGGACTGATATTTTTTACGCAGATGATTGGGATGACAATCCTCCCTGTAACGGACCGCCTTATGGGGGTTGGTGCTGCTGTGATGGCCTGGGCGGAGAAATAAAACCTAACTTGCCTTGTTTGGACCCGGACTACGGGAATGAGGATTTTAAGACATATTGAATATGAATTTGAGCAAGAGAGCCAATGCCTTTACCATGCTGGAGATGATTCTGGTCCTGGTCATCATCAGCATCACCTTAATTACCGTGGCCCCGCTTTGGCGGAATTATTTGAATCGTTGGGACCTTGAAACAGCCGCGCGCCGTATGGTTGCCCGGATCCGTGAGACCCAACAGAAGGCTATCCGGGACAACACGGATTACCGCATTGTGTGGGATACCGGTAATAACCGCTACACGATTGAGAAATATGATGGCGGGGCCTGGTCGGACAGCGAGGTGATTGATCTGAATATTCCTGATCTGGATCAGTTCGTGACCGATTTTACCGATGACACGGTCACCTTTAATCATCTCGGCAGCGCCGGGAACTGCAGCACCAACGAATGTTATGTCTATCTGGAAACGCCTTCGGATCAGAAATATGTTCGAGTCAGCAAGATCAGCGGAAGGGTATCAACGGATTGACCATGAAACGACAGGGTTTCACATTGATCGAAGTGTTGGCGGCGATCGTGATTGTGGCCGTGGGCCTGGTTTCGATATTAACTTTATTTTCTTATGGCAACCGGGCCACCCGCCTACAGCAGGACCGTCTTTTGGCGGTGGGCGTCTTGCGGCGCGCGATGGAAGTGGCGAAGGCCAAAGATTTTGGCGAGGATGTGACCGTGCCGGCCGGCTCTGATTATGATCCGGATTATCCTCCGGCATTCACGTATTCCGTGACTGAGGATACCATTTTCGGCGATCCCCTTGACCTGAAAAGGATTGATGTCACGGTTGAATGGACCACAGCCGGCTGGGGGGCGCAGAGTTTGTCAGCAACAACCGTTGTGGCCCGGCGATAATAATGTTTTCAAGAATTTATAAAAAATTTGGCCGGAAAGGATTATCGCTTCTGGAGGCCGTCATGGCCGTAGCCCTGGGGGCGGTGGTCTTTATCCCGTTAACCATGGCCTTCAATGTGGCCATCAAGGCCTGGGACAAGAATACGGTTAATGAGGAACTGTATCAGCATGCCCGGGTGGCCATGGATCGGCTTGTATCCGATGTGGAACATGCGGGCGGTCTGCTCAATTTTGATGATGCGGCCACCATGGAAATCTACACGCGCAACGTCGTGGATGAGAACTGGGATGCGGAGGTTATCCAATATGCCTGGAATGATTTTATCTCGCCCGGGAATTATATCCTGTATCGTAGCGAAGACGGGAGTGCGCCGTTTGCGATTGCCGGATCGGATTATGAGCCACGGGTCAATGTTGCCGGCTTTACTTATACTCCGTATAAGTGGAATGACGGCAGTTCTGATTTCGAGTATTTTAACCTTGGAGATCCGGTTAATGACGCGCAAGGGATTCTTTTGGCCTTGAACGTCGAGAATGCGGATGGAACCAAAAGCGTTACCTTGGTTACAGAAGTTAATTTCAGGAACAAATAAAAAGATGGACCGCATTTATCATAAAAGCTTGAATCATTCCGGTATGGTGTATTTCGCGGCATTGGCTGTGATGGCGATCTTGATGAGTTTTGGGCTGACGTATATGTACCTGACCCAGACCCAGATCCGGATCAGCGGCAATGCGATGGATTATGTGAAACTTTTTTATCTGGCCGAGGCCGGAGTAGAATATTCCTTGGGAGAATTGATATGCGGTTATGAAGATTGCTCGAGCGATCCCGATATGAAAGACGGGGAGGCATTGATAGATCTGGACGGTGATTTTAATGACGATTTCGAGGCCCATTACAATAGCGCGCATACGGATGAGGGAGAGATCAAGGGCCGCGCCTTCAATAATTTCGGCGGCTGCTACCACGCCATTGAATCCAAAGTTAATACCAGCGGTATTTACGGCGCGGTTGTCGGGGGAGGAAGCCTTTATTTCCATGACATGACCGGCAAAATCGACGGGAATATCGACGGCACCGATCACGCCCTAGGCGTCGATATTCCGTCAACTTTGACGCTCTATGGCACTGTTACGGAGAACGACCAGGCCACTTTCTCCAGCACTATCCCCGAAGCTGATTTCTCAGCATATAAGACTTGGGCGGAAGGATTCGATCCCTCGCGGGTTTTATCGGGGGAAACTCAAGATCAGTATAGCGAAGTTATGCCGCTGGAGACTACCGGCATGTATTTTGTCGACGGTGATTTCACGATCGACGAGCCGGGCTTTGCGTTGGACGGCACGCTCGTCGTGAACGGAAATCTTTTTATCGAGAGCGATGCCGATAACATTACGATTACGGGTTCGGCGGGGCATCCGGCTTTGGTGGTCCATTATTTGGGGGCGGCGACGGATGTGGACGGGACCCGGCTGGAGAACGTCAATCTGGGTATGGTTTATGCCAGGGACAGCGTATCGATCGCGGAATGTGATAATATGACCATCAACGGGGCCCTGGTCGCCCGGGGGGCGGCTGTAACGGCGGAAATATCGTGGGCGAATAATTTTATTATTAATTACGATCCGGAATTAACGTTGGATTCGGATTATTTCAGCGGCGGGACTTTCGGTTACCCCAAGATCGTTTTATGGCAGGGACACGAAGACATTTTATGATTTGCTAAATTAATCTAGTAACTGTTAAGGGGTAGGTTATATGGATAAGAAGATCGGAAAGTTCAAGGTCGTCCGCGAGATCGGCAAAGGCGGGATGGGTGTGGTTTATAAGGCCCTGGACCCGGAAGCCCAGAACGAAGTGGCCATCAAGGTCCTGCCGGCCGCTAAGGTCGACAAGGCCATGGTCGAGCGGTTCAGCCGCGAGGCGCATGCCATGTCTCGGCTCAAGCACCCGAACCTGGTTGCGGTTTATGACGTCGGCATGAGTGAAGGCCAGCATTTTTATACGATGGAATTTATCGAAGGCGATTCCTTAAAAACGATCGTGAAGAATAAGGGCAAATTACCGTTCAGCGACTGCCTTCGGATCTCGGCTCAGATCGCCGACGCCCTGGCCTGCATTCATGCCGAGGGCATGATCCACCGCGACATCAAACCGGCCAATATTATGGTAACGGCTGACGGCGAGGTCAAGCTTATGGACTTCGGCCTGGTCCAGATCGCGGACGTGACCCGCGTCACGGTCGAGGGCGCTTCCGTGGGGACCGCGGAATACATGTCACCCGAACAGATCTCGGAAGATGAGATCGATTCCCGCAGCGATATCTATTCTTTGGGCGCGACCATGTATGAAATGGTTACCGGTCGGCCGCCTTTTGAGGGCGACAACCTGCAGTCGATCCTGATGAAGCACAAATATGAAAAACCGCCTGCCCTGCGCAGCCTGCGGCCTGACGCGCCTCCGGCCCTGGAGCAGATCGTGCACAAGGCCTTGGCCAAGGATGTCAGCCAGCGCTATCAGAAGATTCTGGATTTGGTCAAGGATTTGAACGCGATCGGCGGTTTTTCGCTACCGCGCCGCCAGGAGAAGGACGCGGGGCGTGAAACCAAACAGGCCGAACCGGCCCCGGCGACCCGCCCGGAGCCAAGTCCATCATCCAGGCTTTCGACCGCGGCATTGAAGAGGCCGGGCTTCCGGTTTTCCTGGCCTCCGCTTATCTTTCTGCTTGTCGTCGGCCTGGCCGTCGCGGGATATTTGAAGAAAGACAAACTGCCTGAATACATTGAGCCGATTTTGTCTAAGATCCCTTTCTTGTCTAAACAGCCGGTGGATCTGACGAACGAGGCCCAGGGTTATCTCGGCCAATTTCAGGCGGCGGAGAATCATTATAGCCGCGGCCATGAATATTATCGTAAGGCCCAATTGGGTAAGGCCATCGAGGAGTACCGCCGGGCCATTGAATTGCGTCCCGATTACGCGCTTTATTACAAAGAATTGGCCGAGATTTATGAATACGACGGGCAGGAAAAAAAAGCTGTTAAGACCTGGCAGGATTTGTTAGAGTATGCTCCGGAAAGCTCTTATGCCCGGCAGGCCCAGCAGGCCATCGACCGTCTGACACAATAAACCAACACCGGGTTTCCCAAGCTCGATGTTGTGGTCGAATGTTTTTTGCTACGGAGACATTAGAAGATAAATTTCTGGAACACGAAGAAGTGACGCAAGAATGCCAAAATTGCTGATCAAAACTGGGGAGAAAAAAGGATCGGTTCATCGTCTGACGGATAAATCCGTTTCGATCGGCCGTGACCCGTCCAACACGGTTTCGTTGCCGGACCGGCGCGTTTCGCGGATGCATGCCTGCATCGCCCTGCAAGACAAAAAATATGTGATCGAAGATTTGGGGTCGGTGAACGGCGTTTATGTCAATAACGCCTTGGTTAGCAAGCAGGTTTTAAAGAATGGTGATGAGATCAAACTCGGCGCGACCTTTATGTCTTTCCTTCCGCTGGATGCGCCGGAGGAGGTTAAGAGCGAGACCGATGTCCTTCAGGTCAAAATGCTTTCCGGCCGGGAGGAGCCGCAGGGCATGACCGTCGAGATGACGGTGAGTCCCGAGAAGGTATCCTCGGTCGAGGTCATGCGGCCTGACCTGGATGTCGACTCCATGCGCAAGGCCTATGAGCGGCTCATGATTCTTTATCAAGTCAGCCACGATCTCGGGACAGTGGCGCCATTGCCCGAATTGCTTGACCGGACCTTGAAAATGGTCTTGGATATCATGAGGGCCGACCGCGGCTTTATCATGCTCATTGATCAGGAAACAGGGGATTTTGCTTTGCCGGTCGTGCGCAGGAAACCCGGTCTGGAAAAAGAAGAGATCGCGATCTCGCGCACCATCGTCGATCAGGTCCGCACAACCGGTGAGGCGGTGCTGACATCCGACGCCCTTCAGGATAAACGTTTCAAAGAGGCCGAAAGTATTATTTTCCACGGGATCCGCTCGACGATGTGCGTGCCGATCAAGTCCCAGGGCCGTGTCTTTGGTATCATCCATGTTGATTCTCGGGGCCAGGAGGTCAGTTTTAGCAAGCAGGATCTGGAACTGTTGACCGCCATCAGCCATCAGGCCGCCGCCGCGATCGAGAATGCCCGTTTGTTTGAAGAATTGAAACAGGCCAACCAGGATCTCAAAAACCAACAAGATCAGCTGATCGAGGCCGAAAAGCTGTCCGCGATGGGCCGTCTGGCCGGCGGGGTGGCGCACGAGATCAATAATCCCATGACGAGTATCCTCGGCTATTCGGACCTGACCGCCAAACTGCTGGACCGTGAGCCCTTGAAACCGGAACAGCTTAAGGAGGCCGCGGAATATGTCCGGATCGTCCAGGAAGAGGCCCAGCAATGCCGGCGTATCGCCCAAACCCTGCTTCAATTCGGGCGCAAGAAAAAAGCCGAAATGATCCCGGTTCGAATCAATGAGGTTATTGAGAATGCCCTGGCCGTGGCGCATTTTCATATCAAAAAGGCCCTGATCGAGATCAAAAAGGATTTGGCAACGGATCTGCCGCAGCTCTCAGCCGACGCGGGCCAGCTGCAGCAGGTCTTTTTGAATCTGATCATCAATGCCCGCGATGCCATGGAGAAAGGCGGGTCCATCACGATCTCGAGCCAACGTGAGGGTGATGATTGGGTTGAATTGCGTTTCAGTGACACCGGCAGCGGGATCCCGGAAGACAAACTGAATGAAATTTTCAAGCCTTTATTCACGACCAAAGAAGAAGGCAAGGGGACGGGGTTGGGGTTGTCGATCAGTCAGGAGATTATTGACCGGCATCAAGGGACCCTGGATGTCGAAAGCACGGTCGGCCGAGGCACGACTTTTATTATCCGTTTACCGATCCAAGGGAAGGCCTGATGGACTTCGAAGATCTTATTGAACGATTTGACCTTTTCTTGACCGAAAGCAAATTGTCCAGCCGCCTGGAAAAAATCGATCAGTTATTCGAGGATCGTGTCCGTGTGGGTCTGGATATCGGCATGCACGCCGTGAAGATGGCCCAGGTTCGGGAAACGGCGACCGGCCCCGAACTGCTGTCATGGGGGCTGCGCGAGATCCCGGCCGCAGGCGCAAAGCGGGAGGACGAGATCATACAGTCTGTGCGCGATCTGTGGCAGGAAAAGAAGATCCGTTCCAAAAGGGTGCGTGCGGTCATTTCCGACCCGAATTTATATCTGCGGCATATTTCCATCCCCGTCGTGCCAGAGGATGATTTGGTCAAGGCCGTGAAATGGCAGGCTGAAAAATATGTCCCTTTCTCGATCGATAACGCGTTGGTGGATTTTCAGATCCTGCGTTCGAAGATGCGCGGAGGGGAACGGCAGATGGAGATCCTGATTGTGGCCGCCGAAAACGCCTTGATCGAGAAATATGTCGCCCTTATTAAAGAGGCGCGTTTGATGCCGACGACATTGGATGTCGCCCCCTTTGCCGCGGCGCGGGCCCTTATTTATAATTGTCATCTAGAAAATGACGAGATCGTTCCGCTGGTCGATATCGGCGAGCAGATGACCTCGATCGTAGTCGTCAAACAGGATCAGTTGCAGATGGTTCGCAGCGTCGCGTTCGGCACGCATTTTCTGACGGAGCAGTTTTCGAAGGAGATGGGGGTCACGCCCGATAGGGCGGGGGAAATGATCAGGGATATTTCTTTAATAGAAAGCACGCCGGAACCGGCCGGCGACATGAAACGGTTGGCGGCCTGGGACGCCTTTCGTGCGGAGCTGGTGACTCAGTTAAACCGGTCGCTGGCCTATTGCGAACAGGAGTTTATCGATGAGAAGATCCAACGGATCTACTTGTGCGGCGGCGGGGCCCGAATCAGAGATATCGATTCTTGCCTGACCCGGGATCTAAACCTGCCGGTCGAGATCGCCGATCCTGTCCGCCAGGTCAGGTCCGCCCTTGATGAGGCCAGCGCGGCCCAGCTGGTCCAGGCTGCGCCTCAGCTCATGGCCGCGATCGGAGAAATCCTATGACACGGTCATGTCACCAGAGGAGAGACGATGCGCCAGGTTAATCTCTTGCCGGAAGAGTCACAGCGGATCGAGACGCTCAAATTTATCCAGCGGACGTTGGCCTTTTTGTTCGTGCCGACGCTGGTCGTCTTATTCGGGATTTCTTTTGCGATGGACCGGCATATAGAAATTTTGCGGCATGCCGTCGATAAACCGATGGCCTTCCAGGAAACGGCCGAAACGCGCAAATTGGATCAGGACATCGCGAACACGGAAAAAGAACTTAAGATTTTTGGGGACGAACACCGGGTGCTGATCAAGACATTTGTTAAACGGGTGCCGACGGCTTATCTGCTCAAGATCATCAGCCGCCTGTCCGAGAACAAGGTCTGGCTGAAGGGCATCAGCTTGGATCATCAGCAGGATATATGCCGAATCGAGGGTAAATCCTTTAATACCCGTCTGGTGAGCGAATTTATGCTGGAAATCAAACGCCTGCCTTATTTCCGCGATGTCGAGCTGGTCTCGGTGGGAAAAGAGGCGGTCAAGGCCGCCTCTGAGGTGGATTTTCAGATTGTTTGTCATTTACGCTAAACCGGCCGCCCCTATTCCCGGCAGGGAGGCGTGAAAGGCCGCGATGGATTATATTAAGAAAAAAATTTTGCGTTACGAATATGTGGGCTTCATCGTTATGCTGGGGCTTTTTATTCTTTTTAATTTTTTGCCCAAGCTCAAGGAATCCGCCCGTCTTGGCCTGGCACTTCGCCGCGCGCGCAGCGCGGTTAAGACCGTTACCAAAGAAGAGAAGGAAGAACAGATCCGCCAACGGCAGAATCAGCTTAAGCAGATCAAATCGGCCGCGGTCTTTCTCAATGACGAAGTGTCAAGGCTGAAGGCGTCGATCCCCGAAAACAAAAATGTGCCGATGCTCACGCTCGAGATCGAAGACTTGGCCGGGGCGGCCAAGATCGAGTTGGCTTCGGTCAAGCCGACTCCGGATACGGAAAGTCAAAAGGGCGATTACCGGATTCTTCCGATCGAGATCGGATTTCAAAGCACTTATGGCAGGCTGGTCGATTTTGTCGACGCGGTCGAAAGTTCGTCCGAATTATTGACAGTCCAGGGATTTCATATCATTAAGGATGAGATGGCCTATCCTCTGCTGGATGTGCGGCTGACGATCAGCGTGCTTTTGAAAGAGACCGGGGAACCCCAGGACGTCGCGCCGACCCCGCTTGCGGAGGGTGACCATGAGTAAGAGAGAAAAGATTATTGCCATTATAACCGGTGTGGTCTTTTTGTTCTGGCTGCGCCATGTCACCACCGGCTCGACATCAAAGAAACCGGTGGCCGCCCAACCCGAGCCCGAGAAGAAACATGCGCCTCGCAAAATATCCCGCAGGTCTAAAGCCGAAAAAAAAGAGCCGGTTCCGGATTTCGATTGGCAGTCGGTTGTGGACAACGCCCATTTCAAAGTTGAGGAAGCGGATATGCCCATAACCCGGGATCCGTTCGAGAAATTAGATTATCGTAGCGTATTCAGCAGTACGGCCCTTGAATTCTCAGAATTGACGCTTTCGGGTATTATCTGGGAGGAATCGGCACCTCTGGCCCTGATCAACAACCAGATCCTGGGGCAGGGGGAAATGATCTCGGGATTCAAGGTTGATGAGATCCGCAAGAACGAGGTCGTTTTGATCAAGGGCACGGAAAAGTTTATCATGCGGCTTTACAGCCAGCAGCTCAGCGAATAAATCGATGGATGGATGGCAACAGGAGGAAGGCACGGCATGAGTCAGAAAAAAGTATTGGTGATCGACGATAATCCTGTCGTTGTTCGCATGAACGAATCTTTGTTGCAATCCGTGGGCTACGAGGTCATAACCGCCCCGGACGGGGAGGAAGGCTTCCGCAAGGCCTGCAGCGAGAGTCCGCAGGTGATCCTGCTTGATATCATTTTACCCAAGATGCATGGGTTCGAACTGTGTCAGCAGTTGAAGAAAGATCCCCGGACAAGCCGGATTCCGGTTATCTTGGTCACCGGGACAGGGCTGGAGGAGGTCGCCCGTAACGAGCCCAATATCGGGGCCGAAGGTTTTTTGGCCAAACCCTACGGACTCGACGAGCTCGAAGCCGCCATCAATAAGGCCCTGGCTATTTAACGATTAAGGGTTTTTGGAAACCGAAGGAGATCGGGAGGAAAATATGTATAGGGATGAATCATTGAGAGTCTTGGCCATCGAAGACGAGGAGACGGCCAGCACGCTTTATACGAATGTGCTGGGTCAGGCCGGTCATGAAGTCGTGGTCGTCAAGACCGGGGCCGAGGCCGTTGAAAAAATAAATAAGGATTCCTTTGATCTGATTATTCTTGATCTGAAACTGCCTGATGGTGACGGCATCGATGTCTTAAAAAAAGTTAAGGGCCAGACCGCGTGGACTCCGGTCGTTATCATTACGGCCCATCCAAGCCTGGATTCCTCGATCGAGGCCATCCGCACCGGGGGGGTATATGAATATCTCGTCAAGCCCTTCGGCCATCAGCAGCTTTCGGACGCCATCAGCCGGGCCCTCGACCGCGCCAAGTTGACCTTGGAAAACCACCGTTTGCTCAAGAAGCTGGAACGGACGAACCAGGCCCTGACGGAACGTGTAGATCAATTGGAAAAATTCGCCCGGGTGGCCGAAGATTACGAGAAGAAGATCAGCGACCTCAAGGAAAAGATAAGAAAGATGGAGCATTAAACCGGGCGGCAGATTGCCTGCTCCCCTTTCGGGGAAATTTTATGCGCTACGGTCTATTTTCCGATGTCCATGCGAATACGGATGCTTTCCGGGCGGTGTTGGAATCCCTTAAAGGCGAAAGGATAGACCGCTATATTTTCGGCGGTGATATCGTCGGGTACGGTGCCGAACCGAAAGAATGCATCCGCCTTTTACGCGACTTGATCGAGACAGAGGGCTGCATCTGTGTCGCCGGCAACCATGATTATGCGGTCTGCCATAAGAGCAATCATGACCGCTACACGCGCTATGCCCGCGAGGCCGTTGAATGGACCCGGACCAAGCTTGATCAGGCGGAGATGGATTTTTTGGCCGGGCTGGAACTTGTCTCGGCAACAGAGCACCTGACCGTCGTTCATGCCAGTTTAGACGATCCGGCCCAATGGTCTTATATCCTGGACATCGACGACGCTTATCCCAATTTCAAATTTTTTCAGCAGGTCATTTGTTTTACCGGCCATTCCCATAAACCGATTGTGTTTAAGGCGGACGACAACGTGGACTGGAGTCTGGATGCGACCTTTACCCTTCAGCCGGGGGCGAAATACATCGTCAATATCGGCAGTGTCGGCCAGCCGCGCGACGGCAATCCCCGCGCCGCGTTCGCCGTATATGATACGGACTCCTCCACCGTCGAGATCAAACGGGTCGATTACGATATCGCCTCGGCGCAGAAAAAGATTGTCGACGCCGGCCTGCCGGTATGGCTGGCCGAACGCCTGAAGATCGGCAAATAATTTCCCATGCCTTTTGAGAAAGTCACCCGTCTGACACTGACGCTTTTGTTGTTTGTGTCCGTCTTTCTTGCCTTCACCCGGCCGCTTGAGACCGAAGATGTCTGGTGGCATTTGGCGACCGGGCGCTGGATCTGGGAGCATCAACAAATTCCCCATCAGGATCCCTTTCCGCCTTTTACGGGAGTCATCCGGCCTTGGGTGTTCACACAGTGGCTCGGCAGCTTAACCTTATACGGCATATACCTTCTTGGCGGACTTAATGGGCTGGTCATCTGGCGGGCCGTGTTGTTTTGTGCTATCGGGGCGCTGGGCTTTTTTCACGGGCTGAGACGGGTCCCGTTCCCCTTGCTCATATTTTTGATCCTTTTCATGATGAAAGGCCTGGCGGCTCGTTTTGTCATTCGGCCATGTATTTATAATTTTTTTTTATTCAAATTTTTCTAATTGTACTTTTCGCCTATTGGCGCTATAGACGTCCCCGCTATCTGTTTTGGCTTCCGTTGACGGGCGTCATTTGGTCGAATCTCAATTTGGGCAGTTTTATTTACGGCAATCTTCTCATCGGGACTTTTTTGGCCGCGGCCTTTGTCAAGGCCATCGACCGGGAAGGGCTTTCAGCCGGCGTTCGCTGGCTGCGAGTCCGGGATTTGTCTTTGGTCATGATGGCCTATCTGCTGGCCTTTTTCGTCAATCCTTACGGTCTGGACGGATTTCT
>CAZBSU010000013.1:0-15966 GCA_964494745.1 uncultured Planctomycetales bacterium
GGATTTGAACCTGGGACCAATTGATTATGAGTCAACTGCTCTGACCGGACTGAGCTATGGGCCCGTGAACGATATATTAGGGCATAATACTTTCAAAAAACAAATTTGTCCTTCAGAATATCATAACACTTCGACATTTTCAACAGATTTCCTAGTGAGAGTATTATATATATTAATCTTAATGGACTACCCCAAAGATCCCAGAACGACGGTCAGACCCGACACAAAATCTGAAAGGATCCCGCTACTCGAGGCCCCTCCAGATGAAAAGGCCTCTTAGGGTTTCCTTTTGTCTTTTTCATCGACGATCTTAACAATCGCTCGGCCGTATGGTTTAACGCCCTCTATCCCGAGATTATAAACCCCGTAAATCACGACCTCGCGGGAACGAAAATCAGGCTGCCCAAGAAACCTCAGCCGCAATTCCTCCCCGCTGCGCAGGATCACCTGCTTTCCATCCGGCGCCGCCTTGGTCGGCCGGGTCCCCCAGCGGGCATCGTTCAGAAGGAAGTATAATGTTTTCGGCCCGAGCGGTTTAACAAAGATGTGCTGCTTGGACACGTTCGTCAAAACCGCGTCAAAAACAATTTCCTCCCCGATAGAAAACGCATCCTGGGCGGGCTCGATCGTCAGCCGCAAGGGAAGAAAGTCCTGCTGCTCATCGGCCAGTTGGCGGGCATAACCCTTGACCAGGTCACGAACGGAAAACTGGGAACGCTTCAGATACTTGGGCTCATAACCGATCAGCTTGACACCCAAAAGAGGATAACGATGGTCAAAATACCGCGTCTGGTCCTGAAAAAGGTCATCCGCCAAGGCCGTGATCGTGACCCCGAAATAATACGGCGGCCGCCAGGTATCGCTGGTCGAATCCGCATGCTCGTAAACCACGGCGGTTATGCCGTAGGCATTCTCATAAAACGAATCTTGGCCGAAATCCGCCAGCTGAGAATATTGGCCTTTAAGGTCATAAATATCCCGGTAGATATCCGCCATGACTTCATTACTCAGCCGTAAGGTCTCGGCTGTAATCGGGATCTCCTGAGCCAAAACGGCTTTCACGGCAGAGAAAAAGAGGGCGGTTATCAAAAACTGGGTTAGGAGATATTTTTGATGTGTCCGCATGGCCCTTATTATAACACAATTCAATGATTAGGAAAGGATTCCGGATATTCTCTCCACCGCACGATCTGAGTCTTCGCCACCCAACCGGCTCCCTTTTCCACGGGCCCGATCCATCTTTTTCGTACAAAAAAAGGCCCTGTTCACCAAGGGGCGAACAGGGCCGAACAGATCATCGAATGCCGTTAGATCGTATGCTCAACTTCACGGGTCGACATATCAATAAAAGACTTGATGCGCCGGGATCGGGTCGGATGGCGCAGCTTACGCAGGGCCTTGGACTCGATCTGCCGGACCCGTTCGCGGGTCACGTTAAATTCGCTTCCTACCTCCTCCAGGGTCCGACTCGTTCCATCCTGAATACCAAATCGCAGCTCAAGGATCTTCCGTTCCCTGGCGTCCAGGGTCTGGAGAACCGAACCGATCTCCTCTTTCAGCATGGAATGCAGGGTCGCATTGGCCGGGGAAACGGCCTTCTTATCTTCGATGAAGTCCCCGAAATTCGTGTCCCCTTCATCCCCGATCGGTGTCTGAAGGGAAATCGGGACCTGGGAGATCTTCAGGATCTCCTTGACCTTGGAGACCGATATCCGCATCTGTCTGGCGATCTCCTGGGCCGTAGGCTCACGCCCGTATTCCTGAACAAAGAGGCGCGAGATGCGGATGATCTTATTAATGGTCTCGGTCATATGAACCGGGATCCGGATCGTTCGGGCCTGATCGGCGATCGAACGGGTGATGGCCTGACGGATCCACCAGGTCGCATAGGTCGAAAATTTGTAGCCGCGTTTGTATTCGAATTTTTCCACCGCCCGGATCAGCCCCATATTCCCTTCCTGGATCAGATCGAGGAAAGAAAGGCCGCGATTGATGTATTTCTTGGCGATGCTGACCACGAGACGCAGATTGGCCTCGACCAGAAGCTTTTTGGCCTTGTTGAATTTCGATTGACGGATCTTGATCAAACGCAGTTGACCCTTGATCCAGCTGATCGGTTCCCCGAGTTCTTTTTTGATCCGGTCCCGTTCTTTGCGCATCTTTTTGGCTTCCTGGGAACGGGGTTTGATTTTTTTAAGGTGGCGGTCAACCTTTTCCACCCGGCCGACCATCGCGATGATCTGATTCACGATCTCTTCGTTGCGCGTCGCCGTCAACTTAAATTGGGCCAAGGCCTTGGCGGATTCTTCCGAACCGATGCGCGTATGGCGGACCTTGGTGATGATCCGCTTCAGGTCCCGGATAAGCTTAGGGCGGCGCTCCAATTCATCCTTGATCACATCCTCGACATTGATCTCTTCGGCCAAGACCTGTTTGATGATCGTCAGGGCCTCTTTCCGGGCAAAGGCCGTGCGGAACAAGGCCTCGGCAAAACGGTCCTCGGTCTCCTCGATCCGTTTGGCCAGATTGATCTCTTCTTCCCGGGACAACAAAGGGATCGAGCCCATCTGTTTCAGGTACATCTTGACCGGGTCGTCGAGAGGGATAAACTTGTCCGAATAAACGTCATCGCGGACCTGCTCTTCCCGGGCCTTACGGATTTGCTGCTCGCGGGAATAGGTCTGGGCGTGGGCAACCCCCGGCTCTTTGGCGTCCCCGGACTCGATGACCTTGATGTCCTTTCCGTCCAGGACGTCAAAGACATGGTCAATCTGTTCGGAAGAATCGATCTCGTTCGACAAGGTCGAGTTGACCTCGTCGTAGGTCACGAACCCCTTCTTTTTACCGAGGTCGATCAGCTTGTTCAGGTCGTCCTTCAAATCGTTTTTTTTCATGAAATTACCCTTTGATTAATTGATTGAATTGTTCCAGCAATCGCGTGATGGCCCGTTGGTCACCCGCGCTCTGTGCGGTCTCTATCTGGTGCAACAATTTTCTGCGTTTGGCCTTGCGCCGGTTCTGTTTTAGCCGCTGGACGCAGTCGGCATGAATCTTTTGTTTATCCCCGGCCAGGGTGTCCTCCGCGGCCATTAAAGACGAGATAATCCCGACGATGCGTTGGTCGTCAAAACATCCGGTCAAGCGGGCCGGGTTGAAATCCTGCCGGTCCCGGGAAAACAATTCAAAGATCTTAGCCACGATGACCTGTAAGTCACGGTGCTCAAAATCCGTCGCGTTCAGTTCGTCTTGGACCAAGGGGATATAATCCTGGTCCTCCAGCATGAGACGTAAAATATTCTTCTCGGCCGCCGGCAAAGCCGTCACGGCAGCGTGACGGGGCGCAGCGGCGGACGACATATCGGCGCGGCCGTCGCGCGCGTTGACCTTCTTCATCTCGGCGGTCAGGGCCTCAGGGGTCACCGACAACGTGCGCGCCAACTTCTTGACATACTCTGATTTGACGATCTCATTCGGGAACCTGGCAATCGTGGGCAACATGGCCTCGGCGATCGCCGCGCGTCCTTCGATCGATTCCCGATCGGTCGTCGCCAGGAGGGCCTGCAATTTGAAATCAATCAGGCCGCGCGCCTGGGCCAGCCGCTCCTGAAAGGCGTCGGGGCCAAACCGGCGGATAAAGGCATCCGGATCGGTATCCGCGTCCAGGGTCGCGACCTTCACATGCATCCCTTCTTCGATCAGGATATCCAGGCTGCGCAGCGTGGCGGCCTGGCCGGCCTGGTCCGAATCAAAAAGCATGACAATATTCTTCGTATACCGCCGTATCAACCGTATCTGTTCCAGTGTCAGGGCCGTCCCCAAAGACGCCACAAGATGTCTGATCCCGGCCAGAAACGGTGTCATAAAATCCATATACCCTTCGACGATAACGGCCAGATCCTGTTTGATAATATCGTCTTTGGCCAAAGGCAGGCCATAAAGATGCTGTCCTTTGGTATAGACCGGGGATTCAGGCGAATTGATGTATTTGGCCGGGTTGTCCGCTTCCAGCGTCCTTCCGCCAAAGGCCACGCAGCGGCCTTTGACATCCATGATCGGGAATATGATCCGGTTGCGGAAACGATCGTAAAAACCGTCGGAACGCTGACGTCCGATAATGAGCCCCGCCTTCTCCATAAAATTGATGGGGACACGGTGTTTTTTAAGATGGTCCATCAGGGCGTCCCACTGATCAACCGCAAAGCCCATACCGAAACGTTCGACGGCCTGGCGATCGATCCCGCGCTTTTTCAAATACGCCCGGGCGTGATGCGTGGCCGCATCTTTGTTAAAGAGCAAATTCTTTTGATAAAACTGCTGAGCCAGTTCATTGATCTTAAAAATCTTTTGCCGCAACTGGGTCCGTTCCTGAGAACCCCGAGCGGCCTCAGGGATCACCACGTCGGCTCGTTGCGCCAACTGCCGGACGGCCTCCGGGAACGAGAGATGATCCTGCGCCATCACAAATGAAATCGCATTACCGCCGACCCCGCAGCCGAAGCAATGATAAATTTGCTTCTTGGGGTTGACCATGAACGACGGGGTCTTCTCATGATGAAACGGACAAGCGGCCTTGAAATTTTGACCGGCCCGTTTCAGAGGGATATACGACCCGATAATGTCGACAATGTCACTCCGGTCCAGGATCTGACGAATAATATCTTCAGGGATGAATCCCATAATATGAGTCTTCGGCTCGCGGTGTGGGGAGATATCCGGGTTGAAAAATCACTCTTCCTGCGTCTTCGACTTATAGCGGTCTTTCAGCTTCTTCAAGGCAGGATTCTTGTTTTCATTCGGGAAGATTCTGTGGATGGCACCATCATAGATGAGATCATAGACCCGAAATGAAGTGTCTTGGAAATGAAAACCTAGCCATGAGGTTCTGACCTGACGATTGAGAAACGGAATGCCCGAAGTAAAGATCAAAAAGAAAATCAGGCCGCAGATCAAACAGGCGCGAATAAATGCCAAGACGGCACCGCCGAGGCGCTGGCTGAGAATGACCTTGCCTTCCGGGTTGATGGACACAATCCAGGCCTCGCGCACGATACGGAGAAGGAAACCGATGATCCCCCAGATAACCGCCACGGCCAATATCTCCGTTTGAATAGATGACAAAGGCAAGTGTTTTCCAAAAAACGCGGCCAAACCGGAAAAATAATGCAAGCCGATAAAACAAGTCAGCAAGACCCCGAGGGCTTTAAAAAATTCCGAGTTTAGCCCCTTAACCACACCCATCCACAGCGTTCGCATGAAAATCAACGCGACCAGGACGTCGGCCAAATTAACCAGGTCACAAATTTCTTTTAACATATTGTATATATTGAACTTAAACTGGTAAAGTATAACATATGCCCTATTTCATGTCAAGAAAGCGCTTTATCATGGATCTTTTTTTATGGTAAACTTAAATCTATATATAGCAACGATTTGTAGAAAATCCAATAATTAATAAAAAAATCATCTTGCTTGACATGGAATTAATTAAATGTTAGTTTTCTTTTATTATAAAGTGAGAAGAATCTATGGAGAATACGACCCACACCCATGCTGAAAAAAAACTTCATCAGGCCCTGAAAGAATTGAGGGTTTTGTATGAAGTCAGCGCGGCCATGCGCACCACCCTTGAGCTCGATCATATCCTGTATATTATCCTGACCGGGGTCACGGCCCATTCCGGGTTGGGATATAACCGGGCCCTTCTTTTTCTCCTTAATGAAAAAAATAACCTGCTCGAATGCAAAATGGCCTTGGGGCCCGAGTCAGGAGAAGACGCCAACCGGATTTGGACGTATATCGAAGATTCGAACCAGAAATTGGACGACCTGATCAAGATCGACAAGCTGACCCAAACAACGTCCCACTCCTCCCTGCTCAAATCCGTCCGGCATCTCAAAGTCCCGGTCTTTTCTTCGGAAAAAAGCCTTTTAAAAGCGGCCTTCGAACGGGGGACCCCCTGGCACGTCGGCTCGTCGGACATGACGGGCTTTCAGAACGATCCCCTGCTGCAAACGATCCCCTCCCCCGAAATGGTCATCATGCCTTTGCGGATCAAAGATAAAGTCATCGGGTTGATCACGGCAGACAATGTCTTCACGCAACAACCCATCAGTGATGACGATCTGCGTATCTTCACTTTGTTGGCCAACCATGCGGCCCTGGCGATCGAAAATTCGCGTCTCTACGAAATGGTCGTGCTGAAAAGCCAACAGGACCGGCTGACCAATCTATGGAACCATGGTTTTTTTCAGGAGAAACTGGCGGCCGAGATCCAGCAAGCGAAAAAGACCAACGCCAATTTGACGCTGATCATCAGCGATATCGATAATTTCAAACCACTGAATGACACCTACGGGCATCAGCGCGGAGACCTGATCCTCAAGCAACTGGCACGAATCTTCCAGTTCCTTTCGCGCGAAACAGATATGGTCTGCCGCTACGGCGGGGAGGAATTCACGATCATCCTGCCGCAGACGACGGCCCGTCAGGGTTACGATATCGCGGAACGCCTCCGTCAACACATCGAAAGACAAACCTTCCTCGTGCCTTCCCTGTCCGGCCGGCCGGATGACGACGCCGGGCTGAATATTCACCTGACAGTCAGTGTCGGGTTGGCAACCTACCCCGACGACGCCACCGATAAAGACAGCCTCATCGCACAGGCCGACAAGGCCCTTTACATGGCTAAATTCAGCGGAAAAAACAAGACCAGTTTCGTGAAGAAATAAAGACAGGATAAACCGGCTGGATCAGACCCCGGCAGGGACATTCTGCTCAGTGGGTTTCTCGGCCTTTTCATTCCCGTCGGCGAATTTGACCGAAACCACTTTCGAGACCCCGGTTTCTTCCATCGTGATCCCATACATCGCATCCGAATTGGCGATGGTCTTTTTGTTATGGGTGATGACGATGAACTGGGATATCTTGGCAAAGTCCTTGAGCAGATAGCTGAACCGACCGACGTTCGATTCGTCTAGGGCCGCGTCGATCTCGTCCAGGACACAGAACGGGCTCGGATTGACCTTGAAGACCCCGAAGATCAGGGCGATCGCCGTCAAGGTCTTCTCCCCACCGGAGAGCAGGCTGATATTCTGCAGTTTCTTTCCGGGAGGACGGGCAATGATCTCAATCCCCGATTCCAAAACGTTTTCGGGATCCAGCAAAACAAGCCGCGCCTCGCCCCCCCCGAACAGCATCCGGAAATAAATCCGGAATTCCTCGCTGACCTTCGTAAAAGTATCCATGAACATCTGGCGGGTCTGACGATTGATCTTGCGGATGGTTTCGCGCAGGGATTCTTTGGCCGTGATCAGATCGCTCTGCTGTTTGGTCAGGAATTCGAACCGCTCACGCAGTTCCTCGTATTCGTCGATGGCAACCATGTTGACCGAACCGAACGAGTCGCAGCGTTTTCGCAACCGTTCGATCGCAACCCGCAGGGCCTCGGGATCCTGGTATTCATCCTCCCCGGCCTTCTGATCAGCCGGAGATTCCCTCTCCTGATTCAGATCGATCTTGTAGGCCTGCATCAACCGGTCTTTGATCTCCTTTTCTTTAAAAGAGACCTCCTGGATCGCCATTTGGTGCCCGTGCAGATGCTCCCGGACCTCATCGATCTGTTTGGTCAAGGCATGCGACTGGACGCGCATCTGGCCGATCTTTTGCACCATCTCTTCGCGTTGTTTCTCGAATTGGATCAAATTCTCGCGCAGGGATTGTTTCTGCTCTTTGATCTGGTGTATCTTTTGATGCAGGGCCTCGATATCGGCGCCGAACTGCTCTTTTTTGATATCGAGCTCGCTGAATTCGCTTTCTATATGGCCGATCTCTTCCGTGTGCCCCTCCATCTCTTCGGTGAATAATTTCAGATTCTCCTGATAACCGATGCGTTTGTCCTCTTCAGATGACACCTCGGTTTCAAGCTGGGCGATGCACACGGTGGTCTCTTCCCGATCGCGGGCCAGCGAGGCAATGGCCTCGCGGCTGTCCTGGATCCGGTGCTGGCTGGCACTCAGTCCCCGGTTCAGCTCATCCAGATGGAGGGACAATTCATCTTCGGTCTTCTTGCTGGAGGTCAAATTGTCATTGACTTCGTCCAACTCAAGATGCACGAGGTCGATCTCTTCGGTGAGTTTCCGGCTCTCATCGGCGATATCGTTCTTCTGGGCCGTGTGAACGGACAAAAGCTTCTCCTCCTCCTGGATATCGAGCTCGATCTGGCCGATGACGTTTGTCTGAGCGTCGATACGGGTCTGGAGATCTTGCTTATGGACGATCTTGGAGCCGATCTGCTGACTGAGTTCGTCGATCTGGACCGAGACCTGCTGGGGATCCAACTCGATAAACTTGGCCTCGCAAACGACCTCCACCAACTGGTCAAAATGATCCGGAAAGGCGGCCCGCAGCCCTTCCCAGCGCTGGGATGCCGAAGGCAGGACCTGTTTGACCTTGCCAATGATCCCGGTGCGGTTCTCCTGAGGGGGCATCGTCGTGAAAAGGCGGCCCTCCACGATCGGGTCGGGAATATCCTGATACTGAACGGTCAGCTTCTCGATAAACTCCTTTTGGGATTTCAGGAATAATTTTCTGCGCTCCAGATCATCGATGCACTCCTGCACCTGATCGCGCTCGGCCGCATACTCCTTAAGCACCATCCGTTTCGATTCCAGCTGATCCCTCATCTCGGCAATCCGGCCCGTCGACTGTTCGATCTTCTGCAAAACAATCCGCATCTTTTCGTCGACTTCGCCCTTCTCGTTGCTGACCTTATTATTCTCGATTTCCAGACGGCGTTTCCGTGCCAGGGCGCCTTGAATATCCTTCATGATCTCGGTCAAACGGTTCTTGACCTGCACCTGGCGGGTCGAGACATCCAGGATGCTCTCTTCCTCGTGGTGGATGACATCTTCATGCTGGCGGATCCTCGAGCCAATCTCCTGAAGATGGCCTCTCTTTTGGTGCAGCGACTGGATCTTTTGCTGAATATGACCATCCAGGGAGGCCAGGCAATTATTGAGCTCATTGATTTTTTCCTGCTCGGTCGTGCACCGTTCCCGCAATTGAACGACCTTCTCTTTTAAACGGGCGACATGCGCGTCGATATTCTCGATCCGCTCTTCGTTAAACCCGATCTGGCGGTTGTTGATGTCGATCTGGCTTTCGAGCTTGATCTCTTCGGCATTAACGTTATTAATCTTGTCGTCCACCTCTTCCAATAAGGCATTTTCATTCTCGATACGCTCGTTCAATTCTTCAAACACTCTCGTTTGGCTCTGCTCATCGGCCTTAAGCTGATCGATCTGGGCCTGAGTCGCCTGTATCTTCTGCTGAAACTGCCCGATCTCGTAATCGGCCAACCGGACCTCGAGATTTTTCAACTTCTCGAATTCTTCCTTGTAACGCCGGGCCTTATTGGCCTGGCGTTCAAGCGATGAGATCTGGCGCTTGACCTCAATAATGATATCGTTGATGCGCAAAAGATTATTGTCCGTGTCGGCCAGACGGCTGAGGGCCTCCTTGCGCTTGGCCTTGTACTTGGTCACCCCCGAGGCCTCGTCCAGAATAACGCGGCGGTCTTCGGGTCTTGCGCTAACGATCAGGTCGACTTTTCCCTGCTGGACCAGGGAATAGGCCTCGGCACCGATACCGGTCCCCATAAACAACTCCAGAATATCTTTCAGGCGCATGGCACTTTTGTTCAACAGATATTCGCTTTCCCCGGAACGGAAAAGACGCCGCGTGACCGTGACCTCGTCGTATTCGATCGGCAGCATCCGCGATTCATTAGACATGGTCACGCTGACCTCGGCAAAACCCAAGGCGGATTTCTTATCGGTCCCGTTGAAGATCACGTCTTCCATGGCCGTCCCGCGCAATTCCTTGCTGCTCTGCTCGCCCAAGGCCCAGCGGATCGCGTCGAAGACATTGCTCTTGCCGCAGCCGTTCGGCCCGATGATGGCGGTTACGCCCGGTTCAAAATTAAAAACGGTCTTATCGGCGAACGATTTAAATCCGAAGATCTCCAATTTTTTAAAATACATGCACAACTCCTCGCGTCAAAAAAGGTTTGAGACAAAGGATCCGAAAGCGGGCCTCTATTTCTTTTTGTTAAGAAAGCCCTCGACCAACCCGATGGTCGTGTTCAAGTCCGTGAACTTCGGCAAGGCGTCTTCCGGGATGACGATCCGGTATTTCTTTTCGATACCCGCCAATATCTCCAGGGCCATCATGGAATCCATGCCAAGGTCCTTCACGAACTGGGCGTCACCTTTGATGTCGTCAGGCTCGGCCTCAAGGACCTCCGCCACAAGCTGGCGTATATCCTTCTCGACATCGATCTTATTCTTCTTTTTTGCGGCCATACATCCTCCTTCATTATGACAACGAAAATCCCATCGATTCAGGGATTATTGCCCGTCAAGCCAGGCGTCGATCTTATCTTTCTTGAACCGCCATTGACCGACCGTTTTGATGGCAGGGATTTTCTTCTTTTTTAACCAGGCGTAAATCGTCCGTTTCTGGACACGCAGGTATTCGGCCAGTTCATCAATTGTCATCAATCTGTCGGCGGTCATCCCGGTCAATCTTCCTTAAAAATGATTCTCATTTAGGTTCGTCGAATTTTGATTTGCTAAAGGTCCCGGATGAAAAATAGGAATAAGTTTTGTGTTGTATGCATCACTTTATTGTATTATAGACCAGAAGTCAACATAATTATATTTTTTTTATCCTTTATTTACCAAACTTAATATTTGATACCATAGATTTGCACTCCTTAACATATTATGACATCTCCCGGCGCGGTTGACCGCCTTCCCGGAAAGACATCATTCGCCCCTCTAGGGCCTGATCCTCTTAGGTCAAAAAACGATTGAGCCCACGACCTGCCGGGGCCATCTTCTAGCAAAGACATATTCTCCGCAACCTTCACCTCCTGATATCAACTTGGTTTAGGAGAACCCCTTCCCCCTATGCCGGCACCTGACAATTTATAGAGATGTTTCAGAAAACATGCCGCGTTGAAAAACTTTTCAAAAACACCTTATTTGAATACAAAAAAATATTGCCTATCATTATCTTGTATGTTAGTATGTAAAAGTTTTTTAAGCCGGTCTGCTTCTCGTCATTTATTTTAAATACCTTGCACAGGAGGCCTTATGGTTGATTACCAATTGACCGAAGAACAAACCATGATCCGGGATCTCTGCCGTCAGATCACCGATGAAAAGATCCGGCCGGTCGCCGCGCAGTACGACCAGACGGAAGAATTTCCCTGGGATATCATGAAGGTGATGGCCGAATCCGATCTTTTCGGCCTGTATATCGACGAACAATACGGCGGCATGGGAGGAGGGATCTTCGACCTGTGTCTGGCGACCGAAGAATTCTCGCGGGGTTGCGGCGGGATCGCGGTCACCTATTCGGCCTGCGCCCTGGGGGCCTACCCTATTATATTATTCGGAAGCGAAGAACAAAAAAAGAAATACCTCCCTCCCCTGGCCAAAGGCGAAAAGCTCGCGGCCTTCGGTTTGACCGAGCCGGCCGCCGGTTCCGATGCCAGCGCAATTCAAACCACGGCCGTGAAAGACGGGGACGAATATATCCTGAACGGGACCAAACATTTCATCACCAACGGCGGGGAGGCCGAGATCTACACGATCGTGGCCATGACGGATAAGAAAAAAGGTGCCCGGGGCGCCAGTATGTTCATTGTCGAAAAAGGCACGCCCGGCTTCACCTTCGGCAAGAAAGAAGACAAAATGGGCATTCGCGCCTCCACCACCCGCGAGCTCATCTTTACCGACTGCCGTATCCCGAAAGAAAACCTGATCAGCCGCGAAGGTATGGGCTTCATCATCACCATGAAGACCTTTGACACCTCGCGCCCGGGGATCGGCGCCCAGGCCCTCGGCATTGCCCAAGGGGCCCTGGATGAGGCGGTCAAATACGCCCGGGAACGACGGCAATTCGGCAAAAGCATCGCCAGTTTTCAAGGCCTGCAGTTTATGCTGGCCGATATGGCCACCCAGGTCGAGGCCGCGCGATCCCTGGTCTATGCCGTGGCCCGCGAGATCGATGCCGGCAAAAAGGATGTCGGGAAAAATTCGGCTATGGCCAAACTCTTTGCCTCGGACACAGCTATGAAGGTCAGCATCGACGCGGTCCAGATCCTCGGCGGATATGGTTACATGCGCGAGTATCCGGTCGAAAAATACATGCGCGATGCCAAGATCACCCAGATCTACGAAGGCACCAACCAGATCCAGCGCAACATCATCGCGCTCGGGTTGATCAAGGAAATGGCTAAAGAAAGATGAACATCGTCGTCTGCATCAAACAGGTCCCCGAGACCACGAATGTCCAGATCGATCCCCAGACCAACACCCTGATGCGGGAAGGGGTCAAATCGATCATCAATCCCTTTGACATGTATGCCATCGAAGAAGGCGTACGGCTCAAGGAAAAGTTCGGGGGCAAGACGACCGCCATCACGATGGGGCCGCCCCAGGCCGAGGCCGCCCTCAGGGAGGCCATTGCCTTAGGCTGTGACGACGGCATCCTGCTCAGCGACCGCGCCTTTGCCGGATCCGACACCCTGGCCACCGGCTACACCCTGGCCATGGCCATCAAGGAGATTAAGGATTTCGATATCGTGCTCTGCGGCAAACAGGCTTCTGACGGCGACACGGCCCAGGTCGGGCCGGGGATCTCGGCCCATCTGGACATCCCCCAGGTCACCTATGTCAAAAAGATCGAAGATATCAACGACAAGATCATCACCGTCGAACGCATGACCGAAGAGGGTTATGATGTGGTGCAGACCTCTCTGCCGTGCCTGTTAACGGTTGTCAAAGAGATCAACGAACCGCGCCTGCCTTCCCTCAAAGGCATGATGCGGGCCAAAAAGGCCCAGATCACGGCCTGGAAGGCCACGGATATCGAAATGAATGCGGAACAATTGGGCCTGACAGGCTCTCCGACCCAGGTCGTCAAGGTCTTCACCCCGCCGCCGCGTCCCAAAGGCCAAATATTCGACACCACCCCCGAAGAGGCGGCCAGCCAACTGGTCACCCTGCTAAAGGATCAGATATGAGCATCCGTGTTATCAACGAAAAATGCACCGGCTGCACCCTTTGCGTAAAATCATGTCCCTTCGGCGCGATCACGATGGTCGAGAAAAAGGCCGTGATCGATCTCGATAAATGCACGCTTTGCAGCGCCTGCGTCGAGACCTGCAAATTCAACGCCATCGAGATCAAACGCGAAACTAAAGGCACGCCCGATATCGACAAATTTAAAGGGATATGGGTTTTCGCGGAACAAAAAAAGGGCGTGGTCCAGCCGGTCGTGTTCGAACTGCTCGGCAAAGCCCGCGAACTGGCTGATGATTTGAAAACCGAAGTCGCGGCTGTCCTTTTGGGCCATGCCGTCCGGAACAAGGCGCCCGAATTAATCGCGCGCGGCGCGGACAAGGTTTATGTCGTCGATTCCCAGGAACTCGAAAATTTTCTGGATGAACCCTACACCAAAATTCTTTGCCGTTTGATCCGCAAATACCGTCCCGAGATCGTTTTATGCGGGGCAACGTTTATCGGCCGGGCCCTTATCTCGCGCGTGGCTGTTCACCTTCACACCGGGTTAACAGCTGACTGCACCGGTTTGAGCATCGACCCCGAGCAAAAGATCCTCATGCAGACCCGGCCGGCCTTCGGCGGCAACATCATGGCCACGATCATCACGAAAAATCACCGTCCTCAGATGGCCACGGTCCGTCACAAAGTCATGAAGGAATTGCCGCCCGATCCATCCCGGCAAGGCAAGATCATCGAAGAGATGATGGACCGCCCCGTGCTGACCTCCCGGGCCAAGATCCTGGATATTGTCGAGGAAATCGAATCCACGGCCAACATCACCGAGGCCGATATCATTGTTTCGGGCGGGCGGGGCATGAAAGGACCGGAACATTTTAAGATGCTGGAGGAATTGGCGCAAGTCCTGGGCGGGGCGGTTGGCTCTTCCCGGGCGGCGGTCGACAGCGGCTGGATGGCTTATTCACATCAAGTCGGACAAACCGGCAAAACCGTCTGCCCCAAGATCTACATCGCCTGCGGGATATCAGGTCAGATCCAGCACCTGGTCGGCATGCAGTCCTCCAAGATCATCATCGCGATCAACCAGGATCCCCACGCCCCCATCTTTGGCGTGGCCAATTACGGCATCGTGGGCGATCTCTTCCAGGTGGTTCCCCTCTTGATCAAAAAATTCAAAGATCTCCGATCCTAATCATACCCATTATCCCTTAGGAAAACCAACCGCCGTCTTCTTGGCCACGATAACAATCCCGGATGTCGTCACATCGAACCGTTTGCGATCGGTCTCCAGATCAAAGCCGATCTGGGCATGCGGCGGGATATGGACTTCCTTATCGATGATGGCATTGCGGATACGGGCATGACCGCCGACCGTGACCCCTTCCATCAAAATGGAATTGGCCACCCCGGCGTGGGGATCAACCTCGATATGGGATGACAAAACCGACTGGATCACCTCGGCGCCGCGAATAATACAGCCGTCCGCGACCAGAGAGTCCCGGACCAACGGCTCGATCACCTTGCCCGAGGCATCCTGGACACTTTCCATCCGCACGGGCGGGAACGGTTCATGAAAGGTCCGCACCGGCCATTTGCGATCATAGAGATCGATCGGCGGCAGCGGCTTGACCAGATCCATATGCGCCTCATAATAGGAATCGCGCGTCCCGATATCACGCCAGTAGGCCGGCTGACCGGTCTTATCGGTAAAATTATAGACATAAACCTTTTTCTTCTTCTTGAGCATCTGCGGAATGATATTCTTGCCAAAGTCATGCTGCGACGGAAGCCGGGAATCCTCCTCCAGCTGGGACAACAGGACATCCTTCTGAAAAAGATAGATCCCCATCGAGGCAAAGATGCGGCCCGGGTCGCCGGGGATGGTCTTGGGATCCGTCGGCTTCTCCTGAAATCCGTGAATACGGTTCTTCTTGTCGACCTCAAGGACCCCGAAATGCGGCGCTGAAGCGACCGGCTGGGGGCTGCAGACCAGGGTCATATCAGCCTGCATCTCCTGATGAAAATCAATCATCTTCTGATAATCCATCTTATAGACATGATCTCCGGCCAGAATCAGGACCATATCGGGCTGATGATCCATGATCGTATAACTGTTCTGGTAGATAGCATCCGCCGTGCCCAGATACCAGTCCGAACTGATACGCTGCTGGGCCGGGATCACATCAATAAACTCACCCAGCTGCGTCGATACGATGTCCCAGCCAGCCAGGATATGCTTTTGCAGGGAGAAAGATTTATACTGAATCAGGACATAAATCCGGCGCAGATTCGAATTCACGCAGTTGCTTAAGGTAAAATCAATAATCCGATATTTGCCGCCGAACGGAACGGCCGGTTTGGCCCGGTCACGGGTCAGGGGATTCAGGCGTTCTCCTTTGCCGCCGGCCAGGATAAACGTGAGAACCTTAGGCATGGTCTTATTCCTCCTCTTCAGCCGGAACCGATTCCGGATGACTGTCTTGTTCTGAACCAGCTTTTGACTGATGCGTACCCTTATGGCCGGGACTGGTTCCGGCCACATGTTTCAGACGCCGCAACCGGGTTTGGACCTGGGGATCATCTTCATGCTCGGTGATGAGTCCCAGGGCGAACCGGGCCGCGGGCAGCGCCTGGGCTGCGATCAATTGGTCCGTGATCGCAAGCATCTCATCCGTATCCACAGGGCCGATATCGGCAACCTGATCAAGGACTTTCAAGGCTGGACCGACTTTCTTCATGCGTATCAACAAATTCGTAAAACGGTAATAAGCAAGTTCATAGTCCGGCCATTTCGTCAGGATCTTCTCATAATGCTCCGCGGCCAGCCGTGGCCGTCCGAATCTCTCAAACATATCGGCGAATTTCAGGCGGATTT
>CAZBSU010000014.1:0-15676 GCA_964494745.1 uncultured Planctomycetales bacterium
CTCGACGAACTCCGACATGATCCGAAAAACGCGCCAGGGGTCCTCCCAGCTATTCAAATCCTGTAATGTTTTTCTTTTCATCGTTACCTGCCTTTAGTGAATCTGTCGTTTATGATCTGTCACAGAAGTTAAAAGAAATCCGCCTTTTGCGATCCGGCACCTCGTTGCTAAACTCTAAAAGCTACCCGCCGCCATTACCAGCGCAAGGGACGCTGCCAAGCCTCCTTGAGCCGATCTATTCCAGCCGTGACGCAGGAATCGCCGTTCAGCCCTTTGACGACAACCATGGGATCCTCCGTCGTCATTCCGATTTCGGCCATCGGGATGCCCTGCATGATCTTTTCGAACGAACGGCGTTGCGAAGGCGCGACCTCTATGAGAAAACGGCTGGCCGATTCGGAAAAAAGCAGGACATCATCCCGCTTGCCCCGGCCCTTAAAAGGGATGTCCGTCAGCGACACCGCAACACCCAGGCCGCCGCTGAAGGCCATCTCGGCCAAGGCCACGGCCAACCCGCCGTCAGAACAATCATGCGCCGAGACAACAACCCCGCGCCGGATCGCCTGAGAAAGGGCTTTGAAAACCTTGATCCCCAGCTTCATATCGACCCGGGGAACGTTCGCCCCCAGAGCGCCCCGCCGGTCATAATAAACGGACCCGCCCATTTCATCTTTGGTCAGGCCCACGGCATAAACGGCGTGTCCGGGTTTTTTAAAATCCAGCGAAACACACCGGGTTATATCGTCAACAACCCCTATGGCCGAAATAAGGAGCGTCCCGGGGATCGAGATCGATTTCTTCCCCAGCGTGTATTCATTATACAGGCTATCCTTCCCGGAGATAAACGGGGTCCCGTAGGCCACGGCGGTTTTATAGCAGCCTAAGGCCGCCCGGACCAATGAGCCGAGACGGTCCGGCTTGTCAGGATTGCCCCAGCAAAAGTTATCCAGCAAGGCGATCCTGTCCGGGGAACCACCGACGGCAATGATCTGCCGGATAGCCTCATCAATACAGGCCGCGGCCATCCAGTAAGGGTCGATCATCCCGTAACGCGGATTGATCCCGTTGGATACGGCGAATCCCTTGGAGGAACCGTATCGCGGCGCGACGACCGCCGCATCCGACGGGCCGTCGCCCCTCACCCCGGCCAGCGGTTTGACGATGCTCCCGCCCTGGACCTCATGGTCATATTGACGGATCACCCACTCCTTGGAACAGATATTGTAATGCGATAAAACATCAAAGAGCGGATCCGTCAGATTCGCCGGACAGCTTAGGCGAGGTTCTTTGCTGCGCGGCGGTTTCCAGCGGGCCGTCTTGGTGACCCGGCCGATGCCGTTATGCAGAAAGTTCATATCCAAATCACCGACGAGGGTCCCCTGGAAATACAATTCCAGCCTTTGCGTGGCGGTAAATTCCCCAATCACCGTGGCCTCGACATTCTCGCCGGCGAACAGGGCCAGCAATTCGTCAAGATGCCGGCGCGGCACGGACATGACCATCCGTTCCTGCGATTCGGAGATCCATATCTCCATATAGTTAAGGCCCCGGTATTTCAAGGGCATCTGGTCGAGATCAACCCGTGCGCCGGTCTGCGCGCCCATCTCGCCGACCGCGCTGGAAAAGCCACCGGCGCCGCAATCGGTGATGGCCGAATACAACCCGCGGTCACGCGCCTGCATCAGGACATCCAGGACCTTTTTTTCCTGAATCGGATCTCCTATCTGCACCGCGCCCGACGATACCGTTTCGGATTCGGAAGTGAGTTCGCCCGACGAAAAAGTCGCGCCATGGATGCCGTCGCGGCCCGTCCGGCCGCCCGCCACGACAATCAGGTCGCCGGGGTGGACTTCCTTTTTCTCCTTGCCTTTGGGCAGCAGACCGACATTGCCGCAGTAGACCAACGGATTGCCTACGTAACGTTCATCGAAGACGATCGCGCCGTTGACGGTCGGGATCCCCATCTTGTTCCCGTAATCGCGAACGCCGGCGACCACCCCTTTCATGATCCGTTTCGGATGCAGGGTGCCGGCCGGCAGACGCTCAAAGGGATATTCGGGCGGGGCGAAACAAAATACATCCGTGCTGCAAACCGGTTTGGCCCCCAATCCCGTTCCGAGGATATCCCGAATGACCCCGCCGATGCCGGTGTTCGCGCCGCCGAACGGCTCAAGGGCCGAAGGATGGTTATGGGTCTCAACCTTAAAACAGAGATCGGTGTCGCGGTCAAAGGCGATCACGCCGGCATTATCATGAAAGACCGAAACGCACCAGGGCTTGGCGATCTGACGCGTGGCGCGGACAATCGTCGATTTGAGCAGGCTGTGGATCTTCTTCCTCTTCCAGCGCCCGCGCTCCTCATACGCATACTCGATGTTCCCGCGGAATGTCTTATGAAAACAGTGCTCACTCCAGGTCTGGGCGATTGTTTCCAGCTCGCAATCGGTGGGATTGCGTTTCAACTTTTTAAAATATTTCCGGATACTTTTCATCTCGTCAAGATTCAGGAACAACTGCCCGTCCCGGCTCAATTGGCGCAGCTTCCGGTCTGTGGCCGTCAGGACATCGACCAGGACCACACGAACACTCTCGGAAACAGACGCAGGCGGCAGGCCGTGAAAATCCGGATATTTGTCAACCACATGCTGAATGAGTTTATTCGCCAGGACCTTGTCGGTGATCAACGTGCGTTCGGCACGGGTCAGGGTCCCCTTGAGATGATATTGGCGGGCGGTATGCACGGAATGAACGTCCGTGATGCCCAGATCACGCAGCCCCTTGATCGTGGATTCTTCGACCGGGTCCATCACACCGGGATTATAGGCAATCTCAATCACCGGGGCGGATGCCGAAGCGGCGGGCCGGCGGTATCGATCGGCGGGATAAAAACGGAATTCCTGGGTAACCGGGTCGGCCAACAGCTCGCCGGCTGCCCGGAGGATTTGGTCCTCCGTGATATCGCCTGCAATGCTGTAGACCTGAACGACGCGGACGGCCGTCACGGTCTTCAGGCCGAGATCCTGGATATCTTTCCTTATGCCTTCGGCATAAGCGTCAAGTATCCCGCGCTTATTTGCTATTTCAACACGCCAGATCATTAATTTGTAGGTTGGGGTAGCAAAAATAGAGGGCCGTTACGGTTTGACGGAAGAAAAGCCGTTTCTCAAAATCAAAACGGACTTGGCCGTCCTGTCACAACGAGATATCCCTACCAAGAACTAGGTCGAGGAATGGGTGACCCGGCTCAGGACCTCCTGATAGGCCTCTTCGATATTACCCATGTCGCGACGGAACCGGTCTTTATCCAATTTCTTGCCGGTACCGACTTCCCATAAACGGCAGGTGTCCGGAGAGATCTCATCGGCCAGGATCACCGCGCCCTTGCATCTCCCGAACTCGAGTTTGAAATCGACCAGATCGATATTTAATGTCTTGAAAAAACGGCACAGCAGGCCATTGATCTGGAAAGCGAACTTCTTCATCGTTTCGATCTCTTCGTCCGTCGCAATCTTAAGGGCCCGGATGTGATACTCGTTGATCAGCGGATCATTCAGCTTATCCTCTTTGTAGCAGAATTCCAGCGTCGGAGTAGCCAAAGCGGTTCCCTCTTCGAGCCCCAGCAGGCGGCAAAGGGTGCCGGCCGCGATATTGCGAATAATCACTTCCAGAGGAATGATCTGAACCCGCTTGATCAACATCTCGCGGTCGCTCAGCATCTTCTCGAAATGGGTCGGGATTCCTTCCGATTCCAACATCTCAAAAATCTTAGTGGAGATCTTATTGTTCATCACACCTTTGTCGACGATTGTGCCTTTTTTCTGGGCGTTAAAAGCCGTGGCGTCGTCCTTAAAATACTGGATCAGATAATCAGGATTATCCGTTTCTTGCAGAATCTTGGCCTTGCCTTCGTAAATTCTGTTACCTTTCTGCATGATATCCGTCCTTTGTCAATAGATTGGAGGTTGGAACGGCTCACCTTTAACGGCGACCCAACGGGAACATTATTTCAACCCAACCCGCTTGTAGATTAAGTCGCGATGCCGGGTGTAATATTTGATATTAAAACAGGAATCGATATCGCTTGGCTTCAGGTATTTTCTGACCTTGCGGTCGCGGTAAAGGACATCCCTGAAATCCGAGGTCTCCTGCCACACCTGCATGGCGCAATGTTGAATCATACGATAGGCCTCTTCCCGGGTCAGGCCTTTCTTCATGAGTTCGAGCAGGATCCGCTGGGAGTAGATAAGCCCTTTGGTTTTGCTGAGGGAGGCGATCATGTTTTTAGGATACACCAGCAATCCTTCCAGGATCGGCGTGATCTTGTGAAACATGTAATCAAGCACGACCGTGCTATCGGGAAGAATCACGCGCTCGACCGAAGAGTGGCTGATATCCCGTTCGTGCCACAAGGCAATATTTTCAAAGGCCGCCTGGGCATTGGACCGCAACAGGCGCGAAAGACCGGAAATCCGCTCACACGTAATCGGATTGCGTTTATGGGGCATGGCGGATGATCCGATCTGGCCCTTGAAAAAGGGTTCTTCGACCTCGAGGACTTCGGTCTTTTGCAACAAACGGATCTCGGTGGCAAATTTATTCAGCGAGGACCCGATCAAGGCCAGGGTCGTGATAAATTGACAATGAATATCCCGCGCAATAATCTGCGTGGCAATATTGGCCGGCTTCAGCCCCAATTTCTCACAGACATACTCTTCAACATAAGGATCGACATTGGCAAAAGTCCCCACGGCACCGGATAATTTGCCGACCCGGACCATTTCACGCGCCTGCTCCAAGCGTTCGAGGTTGCGGTTCATTTCATCATACCAGACCGCCAGTTTCAGACCGAAGGTCGTCGGTTCGGCGTGCACCCCATGCGTCCTGGCGACACAATTGGTGTCTTTATATTTCTTGGCCTTGGACCGAAGCACTTGCAGGAATTTCTTGATATCCGCGAGCAAAAGGTCACTCGCCTCGACCAGTTGCACGGCCAGCGAGGTATCCAATAAATCGGATGAAGTCAGGCCCATATGGAGATAACTGGCCTCCTCCCCGAGGTTCTGACCGACATTCGTAATAAAAGCCGCGATGTCGTGCTTGGTCTTTTCCTCCAGCCGCTCAACTTCTTCCATATCAAATTTGGCGTTTTTCTTGATCTTCTCAAGGGCCTTCTTGGGGATCATGCCTAATTTGGACATGGCCTCGCAAGCTAGGACTTCTATCTTCAACATGATGGAGAATTTATGCTCATCCGTCCAGATATTGCCCATCTTAGACAAGGTGTAGCGTTCAATCATCTCCCTAGCTCCTTTGTTTCTTTTCTTGCTGAATAATTAATTTTAAAGGGAAATTAAAGCCCATGACCATTATCAAAACCATACCACGCGACCGACGGGAAAAAATCGAAACAATCGGTCTTGCAAGAGGTTTTGAACCTGATTAATATATCAAATTGTCTTCGGGCGGTCAATCAAAAATAAAAAAAGGCCGCAAGAAAACAGGCCTTTTTTATATAACATATTATATATCATATACTTGCAAATTACAATCGTCGGGCACAGCCCCTTTTTCTCGCTTAAAACATTATCTCATAAAGAATTATATAAAATTGACCTTTCATCGACTATTCTCATTCCTGCTTCAAGTATTTTCTTGAGGCTCAAATTCACAGGTCCTTCTTTGAGCCCAAGCTACTGAATGGCCCTGCCCCTGTTCATATATAGAGAAGACAGCTTATTTTTCAGCGTTAGCGGACTGCGCTTTAAAATACTGCATGCATTCTTTCATAGTCTCTTCCATGACGGTCGGGGTCGTACTCAGATGCTTCTTGCCGATCGGGCTGCTGTAAAATTCAATCAAGTCTTCCAGCTCGCTCTCCGTATAATGTTTATCGTAAATAGGAATAATCCGTTCGAGCAAGATATCCGTCTTCAGAATCTGGCGGATCTTGGCCTGGGCTTCCTCCGGGGCCTCGCGGGAAAGCCTCAGGAAAAGCCGGTTTAAACTGGCTGGGACATTCATGGCTTCAAGCAGACGCCGGATAAGCTCTTTTTTCCTTGCCTGAGCTTTTTCGCGTTCTTTCTCCATCTCGGTTGCATCAAAGATGCTTTTACCTTCTTCAACGATTCTCAAGATTTGGCCGGTGGTAAATTTTTGTCTCCGGCCGCTGACCTCAACCGAGATATAATCTTTTGCCCGCTCTATGATCTGGCCCTCAATCACATCGCCATTTTTGAGAAAAATGGTTTCTGCCTGAACAGGCACGATCCAAACGATCATCCAGAATAAAACAATAAACCCTGCCTGCATGACCAACCCACCCTTTCCGGCCACATCGATTCAGCGGCTCAGTTAAGAAAATCATTATTAGTATAACATTTTAAGAAAGAAAAACCATCCCCGCCTTTCTCATTCAAAGCGTATCCCGGACATGACGTCGGCCGCTAAATACGTTTGCTTCCTTCAGGCAGGTATGTTAGGATACGTATCATGTTGGCGTCAACAAAAAAACGAATTGACCTCAGTCTGGACCTTTTTCTTAAGCGTGTCAAACGGGATTATCCTTTTGACATGGTTCCCGATGTTCTTTACGACAGCATCCGTGATTTTATCATGCGTAAAGGAAAACGGCTGCGTCCGGCGTTATTGGTCCTCAGTTATAAAGGGTATTCTCCTCCCGGCCGGCGGACCTCGCCTTCCATCTGCTACGTGTCGACCTGCATCGAACTCCTGCACGCCTTCATGTTGGTCCATGACGATATTATTGACCGCTCGAATCTGCGGCGGGGTCTCCCCACCCTGCACCGCATGCTGGCTTGCGCCGTCAAGACAAAGGATCAAGAGCGTTTAGGGAATGACCTCGGGATTATCGCCGGCGATATTATTTATGCCCTGGCCATTGATGCCTTTCTCTCGGTCAATGCCCCGCCCAAGAACAAGGAAAAAGCGCTTAAATATTTCATTCAAACCGCGGTATTGACGGCCATGGGCGAATTTATCGATACGGTGTACGGCAACGAAAAGGTGAACAAGATCAAGGAAAAGGATGTCCTGCTCAACTACACCCTCAAGACGGCCCGCTATACCTTTGATTGTCCTTTGGTCGTAGGGGCGATCCTGGCCGGAGCCAAGCCACAGGAAATTCCTCACCTCTCGCGTTTCGGCCTCCTGATGGGGCAGGCCTTCCAGATACAGGACGACGTGATCGGCATCTTTTCGACACAGAAAAACATCGGAAAATCAATCCTGAGCGATATTGCCGAGTCCAAAAAAACAATGCTCGTGTGTCATGCCAACCGACATCTGCGCGGTTCCGAAAAGAAAAAATTCCTGACTCATTTCAACAAACGACGTCAAACTTATAGCGACCTTGTGGCTATCCGTAAAATTTTCTTGAAGGCCGGGAGTCTGACTTACTGTCTCGAGCAAATTGAATCGAAACTTCACGAGGCGCAGGGCATCCTTGCCCGGCTAAAAATGCGCCCTTTTTATCGCACTCAAATCGCCCCAACCCTATTCCAGCTCTTTCGGCCAAGCCAGCAAATGGCTGACCATCACAACATCCCCTTTCGGCTTCGGGACCATTAAATCAAACGAACCGCAATCTCATCCAAAACCAGCCGCCCTCTCGGGGTCGCCCGCAGACAAACGCCGTCCTGAAAAAGCAACCCGGAACGGCAAAAATCATTTATGTTTTCAACGGCCTCCGGCTCCAAGGCCAACCCGAAATGCCTTTCCAGCCCTTTCAGATCGACCCCGGCATTCATCCGTAAACCATAAACCAAGGCTTCATGCAAGCGGCGGGCCGGGGACAAAGATTCGGAATCCTCGGTCGGGTCACGACCCGCCTCGACATCGACGATATATTGCCGAAGACGTTTCCCGTTCCATTTCCTGATGCCGTCAAGATGCGAATGCGCCCCGACACCCAGTCCAATATAATTACCACCCTTCCAGTAATGAATATTATGCCGTGACGCCTCGCCGTCCTTGGCAAAATTACTGACCTCATATTGGCGGAACCCCCTTTTCTCCAGGGCTGAGCCAATTTCGATATATTGCCGAGCCTGCTGATCCTCCGGCAGGGGAGACACGTCTTCTACTTCAAACCGGCTTTCTTGTTCGACAGTAAAGGCATAATAAGATATATGCTCCGGATCCAAGCTCGTTATTATCTTCAGATCACGTCTAAGCTGCGCAAGGGCTTGCCCGGGCAAGGCGAACATCATATCCACATTGATATGCTTGCATCCGGCCCGACGCAGGCAGGCAAAGGCCCTGCGGCCCCGATCGGCCGTATGGCAGCGTCCCATTTTATTCAGCAGGCGCGTGTCAAATGTCTGCAACCCCAGGCTAACCCGGGACAATCCTTCCCTCTCGAACAATCGTGCCTTGGCCTCATCAATATCTTCGGGATTGGCTTCGATCGTCCACTCGTCAACCGCTGAGCAGTCAAAAACAGAACGAACGATCCGCAGCAGACGCCGCAGATGATCAGCGTTCAATAACGAGGGCGTGCCGCCGCCGATATAAATCGTCTTCGGTTTGGCATCCTGCCAAGTCTGAGCCTCCCGCTCAAGACAATCCAAATACCGCTCGGCAAATTGATATTGCGCTACAGCAACGGGGAAGGAACAATAAAAACACTTGCGTCGGCAGAAGGGGATATGGACATATAATGACAACATGATAATTTAATATTTATTGACAATTATTTGATATTTTCCGAAAGAATTCCCCCCCCTCTTTTTGTCTGATCGGCCCATCGAAATCATTCTCTTTATCTCGACGGGTAAAATCATTTTAACCCATTGCAGTAAAGATGACAATGAAATCATTTTTCAAAAAAAACAAAAAAATTTTTGCATCTCATCACGCCTATGTTATGATTTAGTTAAAGGTTGAGAAAATTTTTAACAAAGGAGAAAACAATATGGCAGTAAAAAAGAAAGCAGCAAAGAAGAAAAAGACTGCGAAGAAAAAGACAGCCAAGAAAAAGACAGCCAAGAAAAAGACAGCAAAAAAGAAAACAGCCAAGAGAAAATAGTTTTGCCGTAAAAATTTTATAAAAACCCCCGGTTTTCGACCGGGGGTTTTTATTATACTTGCAGCCTGTCTGGAGGTAGCCTATAATTGGATAAACATCCCTGACCTATGCGACCGTCACAAACAAAAAAAATCCTCTCTGTCAGCATCCTCGGCCTACTTTTGTGCGTGGCCTTCTACGACGTGGTTTTTCTTGGCAGAACCTTTAAGGTCACGACGGCGAACTCCCAGGCCCTGCCATCCGGAGCTTATGACCAGGCCGATAACAAACCGCCTTTTATCCCGGTCAACGGCACGGACAGCCCCGTGCTCGAAGAACCCATTTACGAATTCCTGAAAAACAATCTTCGCCGCGGCATCCTGCCCCTTTGGAATCCCCATCAGGCCTGTGGTTATCCGCTCGTCGGCATGATTCAGGTCGGCATCTTTTATCCGCTGCATTTGATCATGTATCTGCTGCCCTCTCTTTACGCCTGGGACGTGCTGATCCTGACTCGCCTGCTTCTGGCCGGGCTTTTCACTTTCTGGTTCTTGCGCAGCCTCGGGTACGGGAAAAACGCTTCATTGACATCCGGGATCGTCTTTATGCTCAGCGGGCCCATGGTTCTCTTACAATACTGGACCGCCAATGTCGATATCCTCACTCCCCTGCTGTTGATCGCCCTCGATCGGCTGATCAAAAAAAATTCGGGACGGGATACAGCTGTGCTGGCGATCGTTGTAGCGCTGACCTTCTTTGCGGGCCATCCTGAACATATCTTTCTGGTCAACGCCTTCGGATTGGCCTATTTCACATTCCGCCTGTTCCAAGCCCGTTCTGAAATCCGGATCAAAAAAGTCCTCGGGCTTTACGGGGCATCCTGTCTGCTGGGATTAGGCTTGGCCGCCATCGTACTCTTTCCGTTCATCAAACACATCCTGTTCGAATTCTGGCACGGGCATCCTCCGGGTGTCGGTCTACGCATGGAAGAGCAGCCCGCACGCGCTCTGACCCTGGCCCTCCCGTATTTTTTCCAAAAAGTCCCGCTGACCTATAATTGGGTTTTCGCAGGCTGGTGGGGCGGATATCTGGGAACCTTGCCGCTGGCCTTGGCTTTTCTCTCCCTGTTCCAAAACCACCACAAGGGCCTGAATTACTTTTTTGCCGGCATGGCCTTTTTAATCATCAGTAAACAATACGGCCTGCCGTTCATCAACTGGATCGGGCACCTGCCTCTCTTCAGCATGTGCCGATACGCCATTCACGCACCGGCCCTGGCGGCCCTGACCGTTTCCGTCTTGGCCGGGATGGGCGTTCAGACCGTACTTGACCGCCCAAGACATTTTCTCAAAGGCCTGTTCTTCGCCGCCGGGCTCATCACGATCATCCTTGTTCATCTCATCCGGCTCCGGGGCCACGATTCCTTCCCAATCGCCATGAAGGCATCCGGTTTTGCGTTCATCCTTTTGCTTATTTTTCTTTTGATATTGCTGATCAAAGACAAACAAAAAATCCCCCGGGCCTGGGTCGGCTGTCTGCTGATGGCGGCCGTCTTCTTCGAATTGTTTTCCTATATTCACCGCGAACGTCCGCGGCGCTTCGATTCCTTTCCCAAAGTCCCTTACATTGAATTTCTCAAATCCTCCCCGACCCCGGCGCGAAGTTACGGAAACTTTTGGGCATTTTACCCGAATACCGCCACCGGTTTCGAGGCAGACGATCTGGGATACTTTTTCGGCATGGCACCAAAACGATTTGTCCACTTCGTCAATAACCTCCTGGTCGGCGGTCTTTTTAAAAAAGACCTGCGGCCACCGGCCTTGCGCGCCATCCCCATTCAGGGGCGGGAAGAAATCCTGGATCTGCTGAACATCCGGTACATCGTCCGCCCGGCCTCGGACCGGTACCAACGTCCTTTCACGCGTTTCGAAGATCTGGACAAACGCCTGGATATCGCTTATGATCGCGAGGTCAAGATCTACGAACGGCCCCATGCCCTGCCGCGTGTTTTTATCACCCACCGCGCGGTGTTTCAGCCCGACAGCGAAAAGGCGTTCAACCTTATCAATCTTCTGAGACAACGTCTGAACCAAATCGTTATCCTGCAATCCGCGCCGATCCCTCAAATCAGCCAAATCCTTAAACAAACCCCGCTTCAGGATAATTCCACCGCTACCATCACCCAGCGTTCGGCAAATGAAGTCTTGATCAACGCCATCATGGAAAACCCCGGATTCGTTGTCCTTTCCGAGGCCTTCCACCCGGACTGGGCCGCCACGGTTAACGGACGGCCCTGGAAAATCTTTCAAACCGATTATCTGATCCGTTCCGTCTTCCTTCCGGCCGGGATCCATCAAGTCCGATTTACGTTTAAACCCTTCTCTTTTCGCCTGGGGTTATGGGTAAGCCTCCTCAGCGCCGCGCTGGCCGCGCTGCTATGGTGGACACCGTGGATCCGGCAAAGAATAAAAAAAGCGACCTCGAAAAAGGTCGCTTAAAAACAAAGGGTAAAAACAAAGATTATTTCTTCTTGGTCTTCTTTTTAACGGTCTTGCTGCCCGTCTTCTTCGCGGGCTTCTTCTTTGCCGGCTTCCGCTTAACGCTTGTCTTCTTCCTGGACGGAGTCTTCTTTTGGGCCCGCTGAGCCGCCTTCTTCTTTTTCTGACGATGGTTTTGTTTGCGTTTCTTGGCCTGCAGCGAGGAATACTTCCTGGGCATATGATATTTCATCCATCCTTCGGCGTATAGGCGCAGCCATTCGTCCGTGGCCCGTTCGATACCGATGCTGTACCCGGCCTTCTGACTTTCAATCCACAAATGCCGGTTGATCTCTTCGCTAACCCTTTTATCCTTGAGCAGATCACGGACATCGGAAATTTTCATTCAAATCCTCCCGTTGAGTACCCACAGAATAGCTCGGTCAATACTTGTTGAATTATAACTCAAAAAAAATCAATTTCAAAATAAAAATATAAATTAAGCGGCAGCGCTTTCGTGTTCGGAGTCCCGCAAAAAAAGGACCGTTGTTTTCAAGGTCGTTGACAAAGTCCTGATCAACTCGAGATCCGGGACCCGGGGCATGCCGAAAATATTGATATCCGCCGGCGGAATTCGGGGCAGGACCGACCGGAACCCCCCGATCATAATATGGATATCAATATCCGCCGGCAGACGCATAAGCGTCTTGAGACGTTGAAGATAATCGCGTGCGGCCGGGATCTCAGCCTCCTCGGCCACGACCTGAACAATGCGCAGACGGCTCTCCCAATTCTTCATCAACTGAAGCGATATCAGCACCGACAAATCCACGTTGGGGCTCTGGCGTCTTATCCATAAATTGATGATCCGCGCGGGCTCAAGATCCTCCGCAAGATAGGGTTTAAGAATGACAATTCCCAACCCGGCCTGAATCCCGGCCCGAAAGATGTCCAAGGCTGCGCCATCGGCAGCCGGATCTTGGGCCAGCACATAAAATAACGTATTGGGAGGGAAAAAACGATCCGAGGCAACCTGGATGACGGAACGGCATGTCGCAGGAATGTCCCGGCCCTCAACCACACTTGTCTCAATAAAAAAATCTTCTTCCTTAAGCGGCCCCAGGACTTGATCCAATCGGCTTTGGGCCCGGGCCTTTTCGTCCTTGACCTGCGCCTCCCAGGTCTCCGCCGTCCCCTCCGCCCCGGAAATGACAAGCGCGCGAAAACAAAAAAGACGGCCGGACGGGAAGACGATCGCTCTCAGAATCATCAGCGAACGCGCCAAAAGATCAGGATCTTGAACAGGGACAATCAGGTTGGGTTTCCATATCTTGGGATAATAAGGCAGCCTCGAGGCCGCCCAGGCAAACTTTTCCGCAAAAAAAAACAAGACCCCGCTGCGCACATCCGGGGAATAATACTTGATCTCTCGGCGCAATAAATAAATATACACGGCAATGATACAGACGATCGCCGCCAGGCTCAAGACCCAATTGATCAAAAACATGGCGGCCACGCACCCGATCCCGCCCAAAAAAGAGACCGCACGCGGGATACGCAGGGTCGGACGAAAGCTGACGATCCCGATGCTCTGCTCGATAAAGACGGAAATATTGATCATGCCGTAAGTGATCAAAAAGAAAACCGTCAAAAGCCCGGCCACGGAGTTGAGCGTCCCCACAAGCAGGGTCCCCAAGGCCAGCAGGGCGGTCATCAATATGGCGGCGGTCGGCTCCCCTTTCTTGTTCAGGCGTAAAAATGCCCCGGAGAACGGCACGATTGCATGCCCGGCCAGGGCATTCAAAATCCGGGGCGCGCCGACAAACATACTCAAGGCCGATGACAATGTCGCGCCCATAATCCCGGCTATCACCAAATTTTTCCACCGGCCCAGGTCGATCAAAATCGTTGGATGAGCTATCAAACGCGCGGCCGAGACATGCGTCCCCAACCAAATCGCCAAGGCGACATAGATCACCAGGCTGACCCCGATGGCAGCCAACGTCCCCGTAGGAATGCTGGAGCGGGGATCTTTAAGCTCCCCGGACATGGAGACCCCTGCCAGGACCCCGGTCACGGCAGGGAAAAAAATGGCAAACACCGACCAAAACGGTAATTGTTGCTGCCCGAGACCTAAGCGCAACGGCGGCTCCATATCAGCGAAACCCCAGGAAACAGATACTAACGACAAAACGATAATGGCCATAATCACATATTGCAAACGAAAGGCCAACCGCGCGCTGACATAGGAAACGATCAAAAGCGCCAGCCAAACCGAGACGGAAACCAAAATTGTGTTATGGGCCGGAAAAACCGATCTCCAGGTCTCGCTGAAACCCGTGATATAAAATGCGACCGAGACGGCCTGGGATAAATAAAGCGGCAAGCCGATCGCTCCGCCGACTTCGATCCCGAGGGATTTCGTGATGATCGAATAAGCTCCGCCTGTCCCGATACGAATATTCGTCACGACACTCGACATCGAAAGTGCGGTCGCGAATGTTATCAGATTACCCAAAAGGATAATCAACAAGGCCCGGGGAAGACCGACCTGTCCGACCACCCAGCCCAGGCGCAAATACATAATCACGCCCAGGATGCTCAAGAGGCTTGGGGTGAAAACACCTTCAAACGTGGAAAATTTTCTTAGGGACATGGAAAGAATCGTTGATGGTTTAACGCATCATCGTCGTTTTGAATCACATATGCGGGATCCGCGTGCCAGGGACGACGCATCTCCGAAAGCCGAAGATAGATCACGTCACACCGTCGCCGACCTTCATGCTTCATGGCGGGGAGAAGACCCGCCGTCCTGGTTCGGCTTTTTATCCTCCGAACGGTTGGTCTTTTTGAATTCCTTGATCGCTTCTCCAAGTGAGCGGGCGATCTCAGGCAGCTTCCTGGCCCCAAACAGCAACAGAATGATCACCAGGACAATCAATAATTCCGGCAAACCAATGGAACCCATGAGCTACTCCTGTTGAGGATCTGAGGTGTCCTGTTGGCGGTCAAAGACGAATATGCCCCGGGGGTTATGTGCCCAGCCCGAATTCTTTCTTGACCTTGATTTTGGCATCAATAAAATCGCGGTGGTCGAGGTGAAACAGGCCCGCTATCTTGCGAATAATCTCGTGCTCTTCATGGGCCAAATCACCGTCCACGCAGGCCACACGAAAAAGGTTTTCGATAATATTCTTTTTTAAAGGATACGGCAGGCCCTGACTGATCTCATGCGTAAAGGTGAAAAGGTCGATTCGTTCCCTTTCGGCCCGCTCGACCGCCTGTAATACATATTCAATATCTGTATCCGGGATCTGCGCATAATCTTTGAGAACCCGGCGGATCTGGCCCTTTTCCTCGGGCAAAAATTTCGAATCGGCCTGCGCGACCGTCTGCAGCAAAACGCCCAAGGCAATCTTGTCATCCACATCAACGGTGTCCTGTGGAGCGTCTTCCCTGCGGAGCGAATGAACAATCTCGCGCCGAAAACGGTCCAGAAAACCAGCCATATCCTCCCCTTCGTTTTTCTTTAAACGCTCAAGACACAACGCCGATCATTCAATCTTGACCCGGTAATAATCCTTTTCGAATACATCCTTGACCGGGTCCGCCGGCCGGACATACGAGATAACATCCAACGGGATTTCGACCCGTACATGGCCGGCCATGTCATCGCCATCCCAAACGGTCAGGCGTGACCCCGTCCCCAGGCCGTTGAGCGCCCCGAGCGTCACAAGCATGGTGGCATTCTTGCGGTCGATCCACAAAAATCCTTCCTGTCGCTTTCTTTCCTCGTCCCCGTAAAATTTCTTTGATCCTTCCAGAAGTTCCTCAAGGTATATCGTCTGGCCGACTTTCTCCTCAAGAAAATCCGCCTCTTCTTCCGCCAGATCCCTCTCGGTTGTGGCGGCCAACAATTCCTCCTGCAAGGCGCGTATCTCGCGGTCTTGGGCCCGCTGGCCTTCCAAAGAGAAATAAAACACCGCCACCACGCAGATAAAAGCGGCTGTCATAGAGGCGATTCCGGCCAATAATATTTTCTTGTTAAAGGTTCGCATAAACTACCTTAGTTTATCATAAATGCTTGAAATACTTAAAGAAAGAAACAAAAAAACTTGCATCCGCAACCTTGCATTCCCGCGAAAAATATGCCAAACTATTCTTGGAACAGGAG
>CAZBSU010000015.1:0-15633 GCA_964494745.1 uncultured Planctomycetales bacterium
ATTTTCCGCTTCGGAAAAACGGTAGTCGTCGATCGCACGGGTCACGCTGCGGATGGTCGTGTGCAGCCGGGACAGGATCCAACGCGAGGCCAGATCCAGCCGCTCGGGCGGGGGCACGGAGCCCGGGTCCGCCTTTGAAAGATCGGTTTTCATCATGACCAGACGGGCTGCGTTCCAGATCTTGTTGGCAAAGTTGCGTCCGATCTCGAATTTTTCTTTGGAGATGTAAAGATCCTGGCCCGAATTGATGATCAGACTGTAGCGCAGGGCGTCCGCGCCGTATTCGCTGATGATCTCCAAGGGATCGATGGCATTGCCTAAAGATTTCGACATCTTGCGGCCCTGGGTATCCCGCACCGTGCCGTGGATGTAGACATCAGAAAACGGTATGTCGCCTCGGAATTCCAGCCCGGCCATCACCATGCGGGCCACCCAGAAAAAGATAATCTCCGAGGCCGTGAACAGGGATTGGGTGGGATAGAAATAGTCGAGATCCGGAGATTCGGCGGGCCAGCCGAACGTGGCAAACGGCCACAACCAGGAGGAAAACCAGGTGTCCAAGACGTCCTCATCCTGGATGAGGTTGTTCCCCCCGCAATGCGGACAGCGTTCGGGAGCTGTGGCGCTGACAATGACCTGGCTGTCTTCGGGGCAGTCCTGGCAATACCAGACCGGGATGCGGTGTCCCCACCAGATCTGGCGCGAGATGCACCAGTCCCGGATATTTTCCATCCAGTTGACATAAACCTTGGTCCAGCGTTCCGGGATGAAACGGATCCGGCCGTCTTGCACGGCCTTAAGGGCCGGTCCGGCCAGGGGTTTCATCTTGACGAACCACTGCTTGGAAAGATAGGGCTCGACGACCGTGTGGCAACGGTAGCAATGCCCGACGGCATGGGTATGCTGTTCGGTCTTGATAAGCAGTTTCAGCTCTCCGAGGCTTTCGATAACGGCCTCGCGGGCCTCAAACCGGTCGCTGCCGCTGAAATCGCCGGCATGGTTGTTCAGGATCCCATCCGGGTTCATGATATTGATAAACGGAAGATGGTGGCGTTTACCGATAGCGAAGTCATTCGGATCATGGGCCGGGGTCACCTTGACGGCACCGGTGCCGAATTCTGGGTCGACAAAGGCATCGGCGATGACCGGAATTTCGCGGTTGACCAACGGCAGGATCAGGGTCTTGCCGACCAGGTCCTGATAACGCTCATCGTCGGGATGGACCGCGACCGCGGTGTCCCCGAGCATGGTCTCCGGCCGGGTCGTGGCCACGGTGACAAAGGTCTTAGGGTCCCCTTTTACGGGATAACGTATGTGATACAGGGCCCCCTGTTGTTCGCGGTGCTCGGCCTCCTCGTCAGAGAGAGCGGTCTGGCAGCGAGGGCACCAGTTGATGATGTATTGGCCGCGGTAGATCAGCCCCTTTTCATAAAGATGAACAAAGACATGCCGGACAGCGGCACTATAGCCGTCATCCATCGTAAAACGCGTCCGGTCCCAATCGCAGGACGCCCCCAATTTTTTGAGTTGATTGATGATCGTGTCGCCGTATTGCTCCTTCCAGGACCAGAGGCGTTTGAGCATCTCGTCGCGGCCGATGTCGTAACGGGTCTTGCCTTTTTTCCCGAGTTCGCGCTCGACCACGTTCTGGGTGGCGATCCCGGCATGATCGGTCCCCGGCATCCAGCAGGTCTGATGCCCCTGCATACGGCGGGTGCGGATCAAGATGTCCTGCAGGGTGTTATTCAGGGCGTGGCCCATATGCAGGATCCCGGTCACGTTCGGCGGCGGGATCACGATCGAGAAAGGCTTCTGGTCGGGGTGCGGCTCGGCGTGAAAGGCTCGCGTCTGTTCCCAGGCCGCACACCATTTGCCCTCGATTTCGCGGAAATGGAATTTTGTTCCCAGTTCACTCATGCGACGAATCTATTTTTTATCCTTTAATAATTTGTATTCGATGCTGTCGGTCAGGGCCTCCCAGCTGGCCTCGATGATATTGGCGTGGACACCGACCGTGGTCCAGGAATCTTTTTTGTCCTGGGATTCGATCAAGACCCGCACCTTCGCGGCCGTGCCTTCCTTGGTGTCGAGGACGCGTACCTTGTAATCGGTCAGATGCATATCTTGCAAGCTGGGATAGAATTTATTTAATGCCTGACGCAGGGCGCGATCCAGGGCGTCAACCGGCCCCTCCCCTTCGGCCGCCGAAAATTCTTCGTGACCGTTCACGGCCAGACGGACCGAGGCCTCGGCAAAAATACGGTTATCGAAGCGTTTCTCCGTCGAGACCTTAAATCCCTCCAGATTAAAGAAGGGGGTGTATTTCTTCAGCGCACGTTTCATGAACAACTCGAAAGACGCATCGGCCGCCTCGAATTGATACCCGCTGTGTTCCTTGATCTGAAGCTGTTTGAGCAGCTTTTTGGCCTGCGGGGATTTTTTATCAAGGTTCACCTCGAGTTGTTGGGCCTTGATGATGATCGGCATTTTCCCGGCCAGTTCGGAGGTGATAAACCGCCGGTGATTCCCGACCACGGCCGGATCGATATGTTCGTAGGCCAGCGGATTTTTCAGCATGGCATCGATATGCACGCCGCCTTTGTGGGCAAAGGCCGAATGACCGACAAACGGATGATTGCTGGCCAGTTTGACATTGCTGATCTCGCTCAGGAAATAGGCCGTCTCGGTGAGCTTTTTGATCTTGGCATCGGGCAAAGAACTCCGTTTCAGCTTGGTATGCAGGATACCGGCGATGGTGCAAAGGTCGGCATTGCCGCAGCGTTCACCAAGCCCGTTGAAGGTTCCCTGCACCTGCACGCAGCCGGCCTCCACCGCCGCGAGACTGTTGGCCACGGCCAGATCGAGATCGTTATGCGTGTGGATGCCCAGGGGAACCGAGAGCCGGTCTTTGATCTCCCCCACGATGCGGATGATCTCCTGCGGGAGGCTGCCGCCGTTGGTGTCGCACAGGATGATACAGTCGGCCTTGCCGGCCTGCGCCGCGATCAGAGTTTTTAAGGCGTATTCGGGATTATGTTTGTATCCGTCGAAAAAATGTTCTGCGTCATAAAAGACGGTTCGTTTCTTTTTTTTAAGATAGGCTACCGACGATTCGATCATCGCCAGATTTTCTTCCAGGGACGTCTTGATGACATCCGTGACATGAAGATCCCAGGTCTTGCCGAAGATCGTGAGGACCGGGGCCCGTGACTTGATCAGCTCCTTGAGGTTGGCGTCCTGATCGCAGGTGATGCGGGCGCGGCGGGTGGAGCCGAAGGCGGCGATCTGGGCGTGTTTGAGTTTTTTGTCCTTCATGACACGGAAAAATTCTTTATCCTTGGGATTCGACCCGGGCCAGCCCCCTTCGATGTAATGGACTCCCATCTCGTCGAGTTTTTCGGCGATCTTGATTTTATCATTGAGGGAGAAAGAGATCCCCTCGGTTTGGGAACCGTCGCGTAAGGTCGTGTCGTATATCTTGATGACGGACATGGCAGAGGTCCTTTTTATTTGATTTGATGAAGTTTGAATTTTTTATGTAAGGCCTTGACCGCTTTGGCCGTTGAGGCCTGGTTGATGATACACGAGATGCTGATTTCGGAGGTGACGATCATCTCGATATTGATCTTGGCGGCCGCCAGGGTTTCGAACATCTGGGCCGCGATACCGGAATGCGAGCGCATGCCCGAGCCAATGATCGAGACCCGGGCGACATTTTTATCGCAAAGGACCTCCCCTGCCTTGATTTTATGGGCGATCTTCTTGGCGGCGGCAAATGTCTTGCCAAAGTCGGCCTTGGATACAGTGAACGAGATATCGGTATGCCGTGTGTGGGACACGTTTTGGACGATCGTGTCCACATTAACGCCGGCCTTTGAGATGTCTTTAAAGATATTGGCCGCTACACCCGGTTTGTCGGGGACGCTCCGGATGGTTATCTTGGCCTCTGATTTATTGCTGGTAATCCCGCGAACAGCAATCTCCTCCATTTTTTTATTGGCTTTAACAATCATGGTGCCTTCCTCCTTAGAAAAACTTGAACGAACATGGATCGGGATATTGAATCTTTTGGCGACTTCGATGGACCGGGCCTGCATGACCTGGGCGCCCAATGTTGCCATTTCCAGCATCTCTTCATACGTGATGACTTTTATTTTGCGGGCCCGGGGGACGATCCGCGGATCCGTCGTGTAAATGCCCTTGACGTCAGTAAAAATTTCGCAGATATCCGCTTTCAGGGCGATGGCCAGGGCAACAGCGCTCAGGTCAGATCCCCCCCGCCCCAGTGTCGTGATCTCCCGGTTGCGGGTGATGCCCTGGAATCCGGCCACGATAACGATTTTGCCTTTGCCCAGGGCCTTTTTGATCCGGCGGGCATCGATCGTTTCAATCCGGGCCCTGGTATGCGAGCGGTCGGTCTTGATGCCGACCTGACCGCCGGTGAAGGATATAGCCTCATGTCCTATGGTTTTGATCGCCATGGCCAAAAGGGCGGAGGAGATCTGTTCCCCGGTCGCCATCAGCATGTCCATCTCCCGTTCGGGCGGAGAAGGGCTGATTTGGTTGGACAGCGCGATCAATTCATCGGTGGTATCACCGAGGGCCGAAACGACCACCACGATGTCGGTATTCCTTGTTTTGGCGTCGAGAATACGCCGGGCGACCGCCTTAATACGGTCAACATTCGCGACCGAAGAGCCGCCGTATTTCTGAACAATGATTTTACGTTTCATGCCGTTTGCCTCTTTGGGGAAATGTGTAAGACTCAAAAACCTTTTTTGCCACTGTTTTTCCAAAATACGCGGGCCGATTCCATAAGAAGATATAGGACCGAAACAAAAAGGATAGCAGATACTATAATTAAAGTAAAATCCTTATTTTGGATATAGGTCAACGTCTGGATGACCAAAGCGGCCAGAGAGGTCACCAGCATAAATAAGGCCGGGATCAGGGCATAAAGGGTCGGTCTTTTTTTACTTAGAAGCCAGGCCGAGATAACCAGCAGGGCCATAGCCGCGACCAGTTGATTGGATGCGCCGAAAGCAGGCCAGATCTTTTGCCAAAGGGGGTTCTGGCTGCTGTCTTTGCCCAGGGCCAGCCAGCCGGCCAGAAGGATGACCATTCCCGCCGCAAGGAAACGGTTTTTGATGCCAAACAGCTCTTCGGTGATATAGCGGGTGATGCGCGTGGCCGAATCCAGGGTCGTCAGGATAAAGGCATTTAGGATGGTTAAGGCCACGAAGGTGCCGTATTTCCCCAGAAAAGGGCTGCAGATATGGCCGAATCCTAAACCGAAAAGATCAACTGGACTGGTTTTGTCGGCGATGTGTTGGGTCAGTTCGGCCGAGGTCAGCCCCCCGACAACGGCGATGATCACGATCGTTGCCAGGAAACCTTCCATGAGCATCCCGCCGAAACCGATACGGCCGGCGTGTTGTTCGTTGGCCAATTGCTTGGATGTCGTGCCGGAACCGACAAGCGAATGGAACCCCGATACCGCGCCGCAGGCGACGGTGATAAACATCATCGGCCATAATGGCCCCAGATCGGTATGGATCTGGATGAAGGCCGGGCTGTTCATCGCGGGATGACTGACGAAGATGCCCACGACACCGATCAAAATCCCGATCACAAGCAAAAAGCTGGACAAATAATCGCGGGGTTGCAGCAACAAATTAACCGGCAAGATCGAAGCCAAGAAAGAATAAACAAGAAGGATGACGATCCAGGATGTTTGTCCGCTGTTTAAGACGAAAGGAACCGCGTTCCCGTAATAAATGAGCAAGCCCAAGGCGCCCAGTCCCAGCACGGTAACGACGAAGGGATTCCATTTCAAACGGTAAAGCGCCAGGCCAACAGCCATGGCCACCGGGATGATCCCAAAAGATGGGAGTACAATCTCTGGCTGGCTGACGAGGGTCCCCGCACCAAGATAGGCAAAGACGGCTATGACCAAAATAAGGGCCAGCCAGGTGAATATAAGAAGGATGATCTTGGCTCTGCCGGATATGGACCGGGCAGCAATATCCCCGATCGTGGCCCCCTCCTCCCGCACGGAGGTAATCAGGGCGCCGAAATCATGAATGCCACCGATAAAAAGCGAGCCGAAAAGGATCCAGAGCAGGGCCGGTCCCCAGCCCCAGTAGCATACTCCGATCGCCGGTCCGATGATCGGGCCGGCGCCGGCGATGGAGGCAAAATGATGGCCGAAGAGGACCAGCCAGTTTTGGGCCGGGACATAATCCAGGCCATCGTATTTGACGGTGGCCGGTGTCTGCCTTTGGGGATTGATCTGCCAGATTTTTTCGAGTTTCCGGGAATAAATCCTGTATCCCGTAATGAAAAAAACCGCGGCCCCTATGAGGATGAAGAGGGAATTCACAAATACCTCCTCAGGAAATAGGCGACCAGTTCCGCCCCGCTTTTAAAGCGGATCCCCTTCTGTTTCACCATTTTCTCATCAAACGACTCCAAAGAATCACGGGGAACGCCTTTGCCGTACATCACAAAGGGCACCGGGTCCGAGGAGTGAGTCCGCAGGCGGATGGGCGTCGGATGGTCCGGCACTACCAGCAAACGGAAATTCCCCGAACGGTCGAAGTGGTTCATGATGGCGCCGATGATTTCGCGGTCGATATGTTCGATACAACTTATCTTGGCCTTGAAATCGCCATTATGCCCGGCCTCGTCTGGTCCTTCGATGTGGATGAAGACGAAATCCTTTTTCTTGAGGGCCTTAAGGGCAAAGGCGGCCTTGCCCGCGTAGTTGGTGTCGTAATATCCGGTGATCCCCGGGACCGAGATGACATCCAGACCGGCCAAACGCCCGATACCGTTGACAAGGTCAACGGCGGAAATGATGCCGCCGCTGAGGCCGTATTTTTCCTTGAAAGATGGCAGCTGCGTCCGGCCTCCCTGGCCCCAGAGCCAGATCATGTTGGCCGGATTTTCTTTCAGATCGATCCTGACGTTGTTGATCGAATGGTTTTCCAGGATCATCCGGGATTTTTCCATGAGCTTCAGCAGCATCTTGGCGGTTGTGCCTTTGGGCAGATATTTCGTGATATCCTGATTCAGGATATCATGCGGAGGTGTGCACGGTATGGCCTGATAGTCTTTGACATTGCGGACCTTGATGACCATCAGATGGCGGTAACTTTTTCCGGGCACGAAACGCACGTCTTTCTCATCCATCTCTTTATTGAGCGTCTCGATCAGCTGGGCCGCCTCCGGCGTTGGGATATGCCCGGCGCTGTAATCGACCATCTTGTTTTTGATAATCGTGACCAGGTTGCAGCGGAAGGCAATCTCGTCATCGGCCAGATCGATACCAAGGTTCGCTGCCTCCAAGGGCGCCCGTCCGCAGAAATATTCTTTGGGATCATATCCCAGAACAGACATGTTGCCCACGTCCGAACCCGGTTTCATTTTGTCGGGGATGGTCTTGACCAGACCGGTCATGCCGTTCTGGGCCAGGGCATCCATGTAGGTGGTGCGGGAGGCTTCCAGCGGTGTCTTGCCGCTCAGCTCTTCCAGGGGGTAATCGGCCATGCCGTCTGGGACGATGATGATGTATTTCATGTTTTGTCCTCGATCGCTCGCATGAGTTGACGCGTTAAGGTCCGGCGGGATCCGGCGCGTGCCCATATATGTCCTTCCCGATCCATGATCAGCCCCGCATACCCGCCGCCAGGCGGCAAGGTGTTTGCCACGACCAAGTCACAACCATGCGAGCGGATAAGCTGATGCCCTTTCTTTTTTAGGTTCTTTATGTCGGCCCGGGGTTCCAGCTTAAACCCGACTAAAAAAATGTCCGGAGCCTGTTTTTTTACCTTGGCGATCAGTTTCGGGGTCGGGATGAGATTCAGCTTCAGTTTTTTTTGCCCCGAGCCGATCTTGTCCCGACGGACGGATCGGGCCCGGTAATCGGATACCGCCGCCGCATGGATCAGGATATCATAAGAACGGTCCAATTCGCACGTAAGCAATTTTTGCAGATCGTCGAAAAAGAAAAAGTTTTTTTTCCTGATCCCCTTAGCCTGAGAGGGTTGCCGGACCGGCCCCTCGAGGACCGTCAGCCGGGCGCCCCTTTCGAGGAGCTCCTCGATAAGAAAACGGCCCAGCGAACCCGAAGAAATATTGGTGATGACCCGGACGTTGTCAATCGGCACGGCCGTCGGCCCGTAGGTGAGCAGGACTTTTTTGTTTTTCAGGGACATGAAACGCTTTCCAACGAAGGGCACATGACACGGATGAGACGACGACGGAGCGGCAGAGTTACCGAGCTCGTGCCGTTTGTCTCCCCCCCGATCTTCATAGTCCGATCTCTTTGAGGATCAAGTCCCGCTCCGGTTCCAGGCAGACCGGATCGGTGATATTTTTAATAGCGACATTGGGATCCTTGAGCCCATGACCGGTCAGGGTGCAGACAATGCGCTGCTCCTGGCAGGACCGGAAATAATCTTTAGCGGTCCATTTAAGCATGCCGGCGACCGAAGCGGCTGATGCCGGTTCGACGAAAATGCCCGTTTCGGCTGCCAGGAGTTTATAGGCCTCAATGATCTCTTCGTCGGTCACCAGATCGATTAGCCCGCCGGATTCGTCACGGGCCGCCTCGGCGCTTTTCCAGCTGGCCGGATTGCCGATCCGGATCGCGGTCGCGATCGTCTCGGGATTGGGGATGACCTTTTTGTGAACGATCGGCGCCGCCCCGGCGGCCTGGAACCCGAGCATGCGCGGCAATTGTTGGGATCGTCCGGCCTGGCGGTATTCATTGTAGCCTTTCCAATAGGCCGTGATATTGCCCGCATTGCCGACCGGGATGGCATGAAATTCAGGCGCGTCCCCCAAGACGTCACAGATCTCGAACGAAGCGGTTTTTTGCCCTTCGATCCGGAAGGGATTGATGGAATTGACGAGCTCGACCGGATAGTTGTCCGTGATATCCCGCACCAGAGTCAGGGCCTGGTCGAAATTGCCCTTGATCGCGATGACCTGGGCGCGGTGGATCATGGCCTGGGCCAGTTTCCCCAGGGCGATATTGCCTTCGGGGATCAGGACCACGCATTTCATCGAACCGCTGCGCCGGGCATAGGCGGCCGCCGAGGCGGATGTGTTGCCAGTTGATGCACACATCACCACGCGGATATCCTTTTCCTTGGCCTTGGAGATGGCCATGGTCATGCCTCGGTCTTTGAACGAACCGGTCGGATTCATGCCTTCGAATTTCAGATAGACCTTAAGACCGGTCCGCCGGGAAAGATCCGGCGAATGGATCAGCGGTGTATGTCCCTCCAGCAAGGTGACCACGGGGGTCTTGTCGTTGACCGGGAGAAAATCGCGATAATGTTCAATAACACCTTTCCAGTTCATGCGAGTCCTTTTTATTTAAAAATGAGTTTCAGATTCTCCATGCGGATCGCCACGGGTTTGCTTTTGACGATCGGGAGTTTTTGAATCCGGGCCAGGGCCAGACGCAGTTTTTTCTCTTTGGCATAATCCGTCAGCATGATGACCGGGACCGTGGCGCGCGGGCTGTGGGCCTTTTGGGTGACGGAATTGATGCTGATCCCGTATTTCCCGAGGATACCGGATATTTTCGATAAGACACCCGGCCGGTCCGTGGCCATAAAACGGATATAGAATTTTGTCGATATATCGTCGATCTTTTTGATGGTCAGGCCCCTCTCTTCCCGGTAGATATTCCCGATAAAACGGGAGGCCGGGCAGTCCTGGCGGGAAGCCAGGTTGATGAGGTCACTGATGATCCCCGAGGCCGCGGTCATCTGGCCCGCCCCTTCCCCCGATAAAAGCAGGTCCCCCAAAGGAACGCAGTCGAGGGAAACGGCGTTGTAAATCCCGTTGATGGACGCCATCGGATGGTCCTTCGAGATCAAGGTCGGGTGCACCCGCGCCTCGATGGCATTCCCCTGTTTTTTGGCGATCGCCAGCAGCTTGATCGTCAGATTCAGACTCTCGGCATATTCGATATCCATGTGCGAGATATGGGTGATGCCTTCGGTATAGATCTTTTTTTGGTCGATATATTTGCCGAACGCCAGCGAGATCAGGATCGCCAGTTTGTGGGCGGAATCCGATCCGTTGATATCCAGCGTCGGATTGCTTTCGGCATATCCATAATCCTGGGCGTCTTTCAGCGCCTGGGTGAAGGAATACCTTTTTTGGGTCATGGAGCTGAGGATATAATTGCAGGTCCCGTTAATAAGACCGTAGATGGCCTTGAACTGGTTTCCGGCCACACCTTCGGTAATGGTCTTGATCGCCGGCACACCGGCCAGGACCGACGATTCAAAGTAGATATTACGGTCGACCTGATGGGCCAGGCGGAACAGGGGTTTGGCCGCGTGGGAGATGACCCATTTGTTGGCCGTGACCACATGCTTGCGGGCCTGCAGGGCCTCTTTGATTATTTTTTGGGCCGGATTGAGGCCGCCGATAAGTTCGACGACAACATCGATCTGGGGGTCTTTCAGGACGTCGCGGTAATCGCGGGTCAACCGCACACGCCCCAAACCGCTTGGTTGCAGTTGTTTAATCTTAAGGTCACAAAGGGTTTTAACGACAAAATCGGCTTGATATTTATCCCTGAGCAGGTGTCTGTTTTTTGATAAAAATTTTATTACACCCTTGCCGACATTGCCGCAACCGATGAGACCGACATTGATTTTATTCATGCGAAAGGCCCTTTTGTTTTTCGAAATGTTTGATGATTTTTTCCAGGATTTGGCGGACCTGCGGGGGCAGATCAAGAAAGGTCAGCCGGGTTTCATAGAGGAGGTCTTTGATTTTTTCGTTGGATTCCTGGACCACCCCCTCCATCTGGGTGAAGTCGGATTCAAAAGGCGTCTTAAAATCGATCATCATGCGCGTGCCGGGTTCAAAGGCCTTCGAGGTGATCAGGCACATGCCTCCCAAAGAGATATTCTTGACCTGAGAGGCGTCATAGCGAATCTCGGGCCGGTCCGCATCATAATAATACAGGATGAAATTCTTTTTGATCCGTTTGTCTTTTCTCCTTTCCGTTTGTTTCCCCATGGCACCCGCCTTTGTTGAATGAAGTTTGGATTGGAAAGAGATGGTCGGAGCGGTGAGATTCGAACTCACGACCACTTGTACCCCATACAAGTGCGCTGGCCAGCTGCGCTACGCTCCGAAAGTTGCTCGTCTAACTTATGTATTCCTAATAATTTAAATCATAAAATTATACTATAAATTAATATTAAATCAAAAGAAAATTTTTTCGGTGGGGCTAAGGTGTATCGGACGACTGGATGGAGTTATTCGGATTTGAGCCTGCGGGTCATCAAATCCTGGACCGCGGCGGGCGGTTTTTTGTTCTTGTGAATGATGTTGTAGACCTCGGTGCAGATGGGCAGCGCGACCCGGTGTCTTTTGGCTAATCGAACCGCGGCCCGGGCGGTTTCAACGCCTTCAGCGACCATATCCATGGAGGAGGTAATGGTTTGGATGTTTCTCCCCCGTCCGAGCTGTTCCCCCACATACCGGTTACGGCTTTGTCGACTGAAGCAAGTGGTCACCAGATCTCCGAGACCACCCAGACCGGAGAAGGTCATGGCCTTGGCTCCCATGGCCTGCCCGAGACGGGCCATTTCGGCCAGGCCGCGGGATAAGATCGCGGCCTTGGCATTGGTCCCGAAACCCAGGCCGTCACATACCCCGCAGGCGATCGCAATAATATTTTTGAGGCTGCCGCCTAACTCCAACCCAACCACATCGGTGTTGGTATAGATGCGGAAACGAGCCGAATGAAACACTTTTTGAAGCGTGCATGCCAATGGAAGATTCTTGGAGGCGATCACGGCCGAAGAAGGAATGCCCTGCACCACCTCCCGGGCGATCGTCGGTCCGGAGAGAACAGCCAGACGGACATGCCCCAACTCGCGTTGAATTACCTCGGACATCCGCGCCAGGGATTTAGGTTCGATCCCTTTGATGACACTTAAAAAGATTTTTTTGCGGACGTTTTCGGGTCGGAGTTTTTTCAAGACACCGGCAATATATTTCGAAGGCACGGCCAAAACGAGCAGATCGGCCGAGGACACGGCCTCCGTCAGATCAAAAGTGATCTGCACCGCAGCCGGGATTTTGATCCCGGGCAGAAATTTATTATTGATCCGATTGCGCTTCATTTTGCGTATGTAATCCTCAAACGGCCCCCAGAGAGTAACCGGGTAACCCTGGCGGGACAGATACACGGCCAGGGTCGTTCCCCAACTGCCGTCACCGATGACGGTGACGGAACGAATGGGCGTTTTTGGCTGAGACCTTTTTTTCATGATAGGTATTATAGACTTTTTGGTGCCGGAATCAAGCAATACTCCCGCCCGGTCCCTTATCCCTGGGGATATTTATGGGCGGGGAGGCAAGACCGGGTTGGGAATGACCCGGTAGAGCACAAAAGTCTCATTGGCATAAACTGCGTCCAGTAAGGCGTTGGGACCCGGGTCCATGTAACGCATGAAAATGATGTAATGGACGCCGTATTTCTCTATAGCCCGTTTGAGGGCCGTGGTGACCGGTTGATCGACGAGGACCTTAAACGCGCCGACGTCTTGCAAGCGCTGGTGCCATTCGACCGCCGCGTTGTAATCGAACCCGATCACCCCGCAGTCACGGTAGGACACCACGATGGGGCGTTCGGAAAAGATCCGGAATCCCCCCATTTCCATGTCATGAGGGACAAGGAATAAGGCGTTTTCAGGAAGATTGTTTTTGACATAGTTCTGCATGTCCAGCCAATTGCGCTGGAGTTGCCAAAATCCCATGCCCTCTTTTTCGACCCGGATATGGGTGCGGTGATAAGAAATGTAGTTGAGGCTTAGCACCAGGAAGGGTAAGAGCAACAGGCCCTTTCGTAAACGGTTTTTCCAGACCGCCGAGTCGATGGTCAGATACCATATCCCCCCCGCCCAGGTCAAAATGATTGTGATGATCAGGCACAACATCGCCGATTGGCTGAACCTTTTGATTTGAAATTCATGGACGATGCCGACCATCAGGACCGAACCCACGGCTGCCAGCAGAATCAGGCCCGGTTTGAAGCCCGGATCCCTTTTTCCCTTGGCCAACCGGTCCCGTAGGGTCAATAAGACAATCATGAGACCGCCGGCGCAGGTTGCGATAAGATGACCGAAACGGATCAGGATAAAAGCCGATAAAAAGGGCATCACAAGCCACATGTTCTCTTTCCGAACGACACGGATCGTCAGCAAGGCGGTGTAGCCCATCAGGAAAAAAAGCATATACTGGCTGTTGCGGATCAAATTGAGGTCCAGGATCTGCCGGACCGGCCAGATATAGGTGAAGACATACGAAATGAGGATCAGGCCGAAGCCGGCATAGAGGCCATAGGTGGTTTTGCGGTCCTCCCGAAAAGAGGGATTATACCAGCGATTCAGCCCCAGGAAGATAAGCAAGAACAGATACGGCAACAGACGTTCGAACAACAGCGGTCCATTTTTTATGACCTCGGCTAAGGTGTTGTCATAGAAAAGGAAATTTTGCGGGCAGGCGATTTTATACAAGGACATCCATTCGCGCGTCGGGATAACCGGGCCCGGGGGTGAGATGATTTTTTTTTGAAGAACCCATACGATCACCGGCGCGCTGCAGAGAACGAAGCCGGCCAGGGTCTTGATCGTCAATTTGCCCGGGTTTTTCTGCCGGGACAAGGTCACGTAGGTTAGCAGATAGACAAACGGGAATAGGCTGTAAAGGATATGAAAGTTTGCGGCTGCGCCGAGTATCATCGCGGCCAGGATATGACGTTCTTTGTAAAAATAATAAATCCCGATCATGATGATCGCCAGGGCGAATTCCTGATGTGAGAAAGTCCGGTAAAGGAATTCATCCACCCGCCCCAATAGCATGATCATCAGCGTGCACAGGACGGCGTCCAGCTGGCGGCCGCTGATTAGCCGCCAGAGGCGGTAAATAAAAAAGAAAAGGACATAACGCGAGACGAGAAAAAGAAAGAAAAAGGCGGCCGGGATCTGCTTGATAGAGATGATGCGGGCCAGCAGCGGGTAAAGGTAAGAGATGAAGTTCCCTTTAAGCCCCTGGATGTAATAGTCGTCCGGATAAAGGTCGGGGTTGATGATGCTCTTTAAGAGAGGGATCTCGAGGTGCTGATCGTCCCAACCGTAGATATAACCGTTGGTCAAAAGAAAAATGGCCAAAAGCAAAAGGCCGATGACCCCGTCGCGGCTCAGGAAACGGATGGTTTTGTCCTTGATCGGCATGATGCGGGCGGGTGTGCGAATCATTAACGCCAGACAAAGATTTCCCGGTAAACCTGAAACATATAGGCCGCGCCCCAGCGCATGACCTGAAGTTTGCGCTCCCCTCCCTCCCGCGCCGGCTCGTCGCCGGGAATCTCGGTGACTTTGAGTTTGCGTTTGGCGGCGCGGATCGATAAGAGCGGTTCCCAGCTGATATTCGTCGAAAAGAGCCTCTCCTCAAAGGCGTAGCTGGCGTCCTTGTCCAGGTCCAGGTCATAGATGAGCTGCTTTTTGTAGGCGCGGTAGATCACCATCGCGTCGGTGTAATGCGCCCGGTGCCAGAAATTGATTGAGCCGGTGAAGAGTTTGTTGCCGAACGAGGTGACGGCATCATCATCATAGCTTTTGGCGCCGGCGGCGTAACGCGAGACGATGACCATGTCATAGTCCGCCTCCATTTTGGCCAGGCAGTCCGGGATCAGTTCGGGGATCGAATTACCGTCCGGGCTGAAGGTCAGGATCACATCCCCCCGGACATGCGGCAGGGCCTCCATATACGCGTGACGCATGCCTTTTTGCTGCTGGATGACCAGGTCATATCCCTTTTCGCGGGCGAATTCGATGGTGCCGTCGGTGGACTGACCGTCGACGATCAGTATCTGGTCGACCCAGGCAGGATCAATCTTGGGCATGATCGTCTTCATGCCCTCGATTTCATTCAAGGTCGGGATCAATAAGGTCGTTTTCATCTTTTGTATTATACATGCCGCCGGATGGATGTGTATCGGTTTTTTATTTATTTGCGGGGGCGGGAAGGCGGTATTCGGCGTAAGGGCAAAACCGGAGAATCCAGAGGGAATTCTTGACGTTAGTAAGAGAATTGGAGCGGGCGATGAGAATCGAACTCACGTATCAAGCTTGGAAGGCTTGTGTTCTGCCACTGAACTACGCCCGCAGCTGAGACGGTTTAAAGTTTAAAGTGAAAAGTTAAAGGCGATTGTCTCCTGAGCGGAGGCTTTAGACCTTAAACTTTTCACTTTAAACGCAAGATGGTGGGCAGTGAAGGATTCGAACCTCCGTAGGGCGAACCCAGCAGATTTACAGTCTGCCCTCGTTGACCGCTTGAGTAACTGCCCGATATTCGTGCAAGTGGCGTTGGCGAGAGGCTTCCTCCGCCGTTCCAAAACCAGAGGAAGGCGGAGCTCCGCTTTCATTAAAAAGATTAAGAAAAAGCGGAGGAACCCCCGACCGCCCAATTATATGAACACCAAATAATTAAATAAGAGCTGGCGAGAGGCTTCGAACCCCCGACCTACTGATTACAAGTCAGTTGCTCTACCAGCTGAGCTACGCCAGCAAATCTACCTCAAAA
>CAZBSU010000016.1:0-15263 GCA_964494745.1 uncultured Planctomycetales bacterium
GAACAAGGGGATGAAGAGCAGCAGCCCGGTCGTCAGAGAGACCAGGCGCCAGGCCACCGGCGTGTCGCCTAACGCCAGCACGCTTCCGGCGGTCAGCAGATGCCACAGCGGGGGGTGGACATTGGAGTACTGAAGAAAACGGGCTTCATTCAGCAACCCGCGGATGAAGCGGACATAATGGACCTCGTCGAAATACGGTTTGGCCGGGTGGTTCAGTCCCCAGCCGTAAGCGATCAAAAGAAGCAGGGTCAGGATCAGCAGGGCGCCGGTCAGAAAGGGATTTTTTTTCATGACCAAGGGTTTATGGCAACTGAAATGTTGTTCGTTTTCGTTTCAAGGCCGGGCTGGAACACAGCCTTGACCTTTGTCCTGCGACTCTTCCATTGTATAGTCCTCGCCGCATATCGCCAACCGCAATTCAAAAAATTTTCATTTTAATCAGAGATATCCGGTTGGCCTTTTAAAAGGGCGAATGGCTGGATGCCGAAAACCAAATTTTGTCGGGAGTGGCGGCGCGGGCGGGGGCTTGCTATGCGTCGAGAGGTGGTTAATTTATTTCTTGTTCGGCCTTTTTAAAAAGGGGGGCCTTTTTACTGGATTTAGACGGATAACGTCTTACAATAAGATTTGAAGTGTTACGAAAACCGCGGCGAATTGCGGGGATCATTTATTATCAAGGCTTTCGGGAAGAATATCATGCTGGGCATTATTTATTTGATTTTATGTTTTTTGATCGGGTATGGAGCGGTCAAATGTTTCCTGCCTGGGATCCATCATATTCACCGCTCGAAATTTTTTGCCGGGGAGGCGGTCCTCTGCCCTTGGATGGTATCCTGGCCCGCATCTTTCCTGACGGGTGCGGTTCTTTGTACCTGGATAACGTATTTGGCGGCGTACGGGTTCGCCGGAACGGCCGCCCCCCTGTTTTGGGCCAATGTTGTATCCCTGATATTTTTCTTTGCGCTTATCAGTGGTGTTGTGATCCGCCAAAGAAGCGCGCCGCCCCAGGCCGGCGTCTGTCAGCAACCCGGTCCCCGCTCCAAATGTCTTTTTGAAATTATTTTTCTTGCCGCGCTTCTTGTTTTCTGGGGACTGTTTCTCTTCAGAACGCTTCACATCGACGGCGATAAAGTGGTGACCGGCGCTTCCGTTTACGGGGATTTCGGTGTCCATCTCGGCTTTATCCGGTCTTTTTCCTGGGGCGCGAACTTTCCTGCCGAACACCCCCATTTTGGCGGCGTCCCGATGCACAAACATTTCCTGTTTCAATTCCTGGCCGGGAATCTGGATTATCTGGGATTGCCCGTTGACTGGGCCTACAATCTGCCGAGTCTTTTATCGTTTATGGCCTTTATTATGCTTTTGTATTCATTGGGAGTCCTCATCACCGGCGAACGGGCGGTGGGGGCCCTGGCTTCGGTTATGGTATTATGCCGGAGCTCGCTGGCCTTTCAGGATTTTTTTAAGAAATTCGATTCGTTCAAGGAGGCCGCCTTGAATCTTTTGTCGTACAGGACCTTCATCGGGCATACGAAGTTTGACAACTGGGGGATCTGGACGCCCAACGTGCATCTTAACCAGCGCCATTTCAGTTTCAGCCTGGCGGTCCTTGTCCTGATTGTCATCGCTGTCATGCCGCTTGCCGGGCAGATGGTGGCCGCCGTCCGCAGCAGGCGCTCAGGTACGCGAGAAAAATATGGGACTGTTGTCATGAGCGAATTATTTTTCCGCCGGGATGCCTGGCTGCCGCGATCCCTAAGGCAGCCTTTATTCCTGGGCGTCTTATTGGGGTTGACCGGGTTCTTTAACGCGGCGGTTGTTTTGGGGGCGGTTTTGATCCTGGCCGGGATGGCCGTATTTTCGAAACAACGCCTGACCCATTTCATCATTATCGTCGTGACGGCCGGGCTGATGCTGGCGGGATCGAAGATCATCATCGGTTCCCCCGGGAATCCGGTGGCCGTTCTTTTTAAACCCGGATTTCTTGCCCCCAAGCCCACGTTGGGGAGCCTTACGAATTATTATTTTAACCTCCTGAGTATTCTGCCTTTGGTCGTGGTCGCCGGTCTGATCATCGCCATCCCGGGCACCCGGCGGCTGGCGCTGGCGTTTGTTCTGCCTTTGGTTTTTGTCAATTTTATTCAGTTGTCCATTAAATCCCACGACGGCCATAAGATGGCCCAGATCTCATTCTATCTTTTGAACATCTTTGCCGCCTTTTTTGTCGTGCGTCTTTTCAAAGGCAAGTTTCGTCTTCGGCAAGCACCTCGGCCGGAAGGGTCAGACGCCCTGCCCGCGCGACAAAACGGACGGGCGCGCTGCCGCTGGCCGGCCCGTATCGGCTGGGGATTGAGGATAACCTGTGCGATCGTTCTTTTTTCCTTTTTGATAGTCTCGGGCGTGATCGATTTGATTGTTCTCTACAATCAACAGGGGCGCACCTACGGCTATGACCGGGTCATGGCACGCTGGATCGCCCGTCATACCGATTCCACTAAGCTGTTTCTGTCCCGACCGTATGTCGCCCATCCGATCCTTCTGGCCGGGAGAAGACTTTTTCTGGGCCGGCCGTACTATGTTAAATTTTTGGGCTATGATACCGATCGGCGCGCAGAGATCGTGCGGCAGATCTACAGCGCCCGGGATGCCGAAACGGTCACCAGACTTCTTCACGAAAACAGGATAGGTTATGTTGTTATTGATAGGGCCTTGCTCGAGTCCGAGGATTATTCCGTGAACGAAGATTTTTTCAAGGAGCATTTCCGGCGCATTTACGACCAACGGGGCACGAGTATTTACGAGGTGTCCCCGTCGCAAATCATCGGTGCGGGACATGAAGGTTAAAGAGATCAAGATAAACGAAATTTTTATCATTGGCCTTGTCTTCGCCGTCATGACGATCTGTCTTTGGGATTTCGCAAAGTCCTTCCATCGCGTCTATGAGGCCGAGGAGGCCCGGCTCGCGGGCCCGCGGAAGGCTCGCCATCACGTCGGATATTCGGGCAGCGGGTATGTGGATTATCAATCCGGTTCGCGCGGTTTTGTCGAGTGGACCATAGATGTCCCTTGGACTGATGAGTACCTGATCGGCTTCCGTTACGCCTTGGGAGGCAAAACGGACCGGCCGCTTAATGTCCTCATCAATGACGCGAAGGCCCGCGAACTGCCTTTTTCAAGAACAGGCGGATGGGATACATGGGGCGAGGATGAAATGAAGGTCATGCTTGAGGCCGGGAAGAACAGCATCAAAGCCGTGGCGACCGGGAAGAGCGGCCCTAATATCGACCGGATGACGGTCACCCGTGTTTCGAAAGGGATTTTCGGTTTATGGAGGGGCAAAAGGATATGAGAGATATTGTATCGGATAAACAAAAAGGGTCTAAAATATGAACGTTTCAGTTGTCATTCCCGTTTTCAATGAGAGAGAAACCATCCCGTTTTTATTTCACAGACTCAAGCCGGTCTGCCGGCAGCACGCTTACGATGAAATTGTCTGCATCGACGACGGTTCAACCGACGACAGCTTGGAATTGCTCAGGCAGGAGCAGGCGGACTGCCCGGGACTCAAGATCGTCAAGCTGCGGGTCCATAGCGGGAAGTCGGCGGCCTTGGCGGCCGGATTCGCGGAGGCGCGCGGGGATATTATCGTCACCCTGGATGCGGATCTCCAGAATCCGCCGGAAGCCATCCCGGCTTTGGTGGACAAGATCGGTGAAGCCGATGCGGTGATCGGGTGGAGGAGGGCCAGGAAAGATTCCGTTTCGAAAAGATGGGCCAGCCGTCTGGCCAATGCCGTTCGCCATTTTTTTCTTCAGGACCGTTCGCATGATTCGGCCTGTGCCCTGAACGCCTTTCGCCGGGAATACCTTCTGAATATCCCGATGTTCAAGGGCATGCACCGATTTTTTCCGGCCTTGGTGCAGATGCAGGGGGCCAAGGTCACAGAGATGCAGGTGCCGCACGAAAGTCGCCTGCGCGGGAAATCTAAATACGGGCCTTTTTCCCGTGGGAGCGGGGCCCTGGCGGATCTGCTGGCCGTCATTTGGTTAAAAAAGAGGCGGCTTCCACCCCGCCTGGTGGAAAAAGTTTTTTGATCGGTATGCCAGTGATGAATTCTTTTATGCCAAAAAATAAAATTCGGGATATTCTGGCGCTTTGTTTTATATTTTCTTTGCCGCTTGCTCTGTGGCTGACCTCCGGGCTGTTCGTCCAGGAGTGGAAGGAGATCACGGCTCAGGGTTATCTGGCCGCTCGCCTGATCAAGACCGCGGCGATCCTTATGCAGAACCCGTTTTTGCGTTTGCTGGGATGGGCCACCGTCTTTACCCTGGCCATGTTCGCGCTGAGGCTGACGGGGGGATGGGCGTTATGGTTTTTCAGAGTGCGTTTGATCGGGACCCTGTCTGACAGAATCAGCCGAGGGGTAAGGATAACCGCCGGCGTGCTTCTAACGGGTTTGCTGACGCTCAGCGGCTCTGTTTTTTTGATCCCCGCGATAGGAAGGCCGGCCGGTCCCAATATTATCCTGATCGGGGCTGATACCCTTCGGGCCGGGCATCTGGGATGTTACGGTTACGCCAGAGACACATCCCCGAACATCGACGGCCTGGCCGCGGAAGGCGTGGTTTTTAAACAGGCCTTCAGCCATGTCGCCTCCACCACGCCGGCTTTTGCGACCATCCTGACGTCCAAGGTTCCTATGTCCCACGGGGTCTTATGCAATACGAACCGGGGATATCGTCTTGAAAAACGGCACACGACTCTGGCCGAACGCCTGAAGGACAGGGGGTATCTTACCGCGGCCTTTACTAGCGGGTTTTCGTTGAAAAAGTCATCCGGATTAGATCAGGGGTTTGATGTCTTTAACGACGATTTCGCTGTCGAACGCAGAGCTGATCAGGTTAACCGGGACGTTTTCCGCTGGCTGGAAGATAATCGAAACCGGAAATTTTTCCTGTTCGTCCATTATTTCGACCCCCACGGCAAATACCGACCACCATCGCCTTATGACGAACTGTTCCCGTATACGCAAAAAGAATTCGACATCGAGCGCATCGCGCCGTATCAGCGGTATGACGGGATCTCGGACCCGAGTTTTTATATCTCCCTATATGACGGCGAGATAAGATACATGGACGAACACATCGGCCGTTTGCTGCGTAAGCTGGAAGATCTGGGATTAACGCGCGACACGGTTATTGTTTTTACGGCCGATCACGGTGAAACGCTGGATGATCACAAGTGGTGGTTCGAGCACGGTCATTATGTTTATGACGAGCAGATCCACATCCCCTTGGTCGTGTGGTATCCGGATGCCTTTAAGCCCGCCGTGACGGACGCCTTGGTGACGCACGTCGACATTGTCCCGACGATCCTTGACCTTTTGGGCCTTGAGTCAGGGCCGGGGATCGAAGGCCATGCGCTGACAGGTCTTATCCAAGGAGAACCGTGGCCCAAAACCCGCATGTACGCCGAAAGTCATCACGGCTGGCCCGGCATAAGAGACGGGGACGAATTGGAGGGCTTGAAAAGCAAGCATTTTGCGTTGCGTTGCGGGAGATGGAAATTGATAAGGATTCCGAAGGCGACCGGTATTCATTTCGAACTTTATCAGATCCATGACGATCCGGGGGAGCTGAACAACCTTATTGGCCGTCATCCGGAAGTCGAGCGGAGATTAAAAGCGGAACTGATGGATTTTATCGATCAATATCAGCGGACGGATTATTATATCGAGCGGGTCGGGCATCCGACCGAGAAAAGGCCGACCCTGTCCGAGGACCAGATCGAGGCGTTAAGGTCTTTGGGCTATCTCCAGTAAGGCCTGCCCGTCCGGCTTTCGATGGTCGGCATGCCGTCTGCGTGATCTGGATGAATACGAATTTAATTGTGATACGGGGAGTCAGTAGCAGGCATGGTCGGCCTTTCACATGGGCCTGGCGGTTACGGCAGCCCGGTTTCGAAGCCGTTGACGGCATCTTCGGAAACGGCATAGATGGCCAGTGATTTGTCGTCGAATATTTTGGGATAATTTTTTTCGAAATATTCCGGGCCGGTCTGAAAGGCCGCGCGTTCGTGTTCGCCGAAAAGAAGATAATCGACGCCGTAGTGATCCCGCAGGCGTTCGAATTCCCCGGGAGCCGTATACATCTTCCTGACATCCGCGGACCGCGGACCGTAATCGAGCCCGTGCGAAAACGTCCATCCGTCATATCCCAGCAGGATCGTGCGCCCGGCCAGGGAATGGACGGGGTTGTTATGAAAATGGGATGAGACGAAAATGGCATCCGGTCGGGTTTCCTTTTTCACAAATTCGGCTGCCGCCACATCCCGCGTGGAAAAGACCTTCCAGGAGCATGTAAAATCGTGGATCACGGTCAAAAGGCCGGACAGGACGCTGAAAAAGATGATCATCCCCACAAAGAGGCCCCGCCCTTTGTGGCCCTTCATTCTTTGATAAATGACCGCCAGGTAGTCGGCGACGATGATGGCCGTGCAGGCATACCAGATAAAGAACAGCTTGTTGTTGTCGGTGTGATAAGGGGAGAAGACAAAGAATTCCGCAAGCAAAAAAAGCACGATGGCGCCGCTGTAAAACCTTAAACGTTCGCGGCCACCCGCCAGAATCGCGGGCCCGGCCAGCAGGAAGACCAGCCCCGCGTTTTTTATCCAGAACCACGGCCAGAAGTCGGATGAATTGGCCCAGTTGAAATGAAAGCGGAGGCCGTGTTTGGTCTCGGTAAGGGTTAAGGCCCAAATCAATAGTTGGGGAACGGCCAGACAGACCAGCGGTATTCCGAAACGCAGCCATTGTCGGCCGTAGTTTTTCTTATCCGGGGCGGAAAACGCATAAACGATAAACCAGGTCAAGGCGAACACGATCATGACAAGGAACGATGAGGTATGGATCATCGGCATCAGCCCGGCCACGACACCGGAAATAAGAAAGAGCCGTCGGTCTTGATGGTTCACCGCGAGATAGAGCAACCAAAGGCCGAAGAATAAAAAGGCCCATCCGGCTAAGGTCGCACGCTGGGGGACGAGGATATGCGCGATCACATTCCAGAGGCAAAGGTTCATCTTTCCCCAGCTGTTGGGCGTCATATGTCCGCCGGTGAACAAGCGCGTGAAGGATTGCGGATCCTTTTTTAACCCTTCCATAAAATAGACGAATCCGAATCCGCCGTTAAAGAAGAAGAGCAGGCCCGCCAGCAGGGACGATCCCGCGCGCCGCAGGATTTCTTGAGCCAGGATCAAGAACCCGGCTGCGACCGTGAGGGTCAGAAAAAAAGACGGGAGCAGGACGGCTGGCCGAAGAGGAAGGCCGGCAAGATGCAGGGTGGACGAGAGCGAATCTACCAGGAAGGGATAGGCCAGACGAATGCCCGGAAAGAAAAAGTAATCGGGCGGAAAGGATTTTTGCTCGGCGATGCCGGTGATAATGCCCAGATGCATAGGCAGATCGCCGTAAGTTCCCGGCCCGGCATACAGTCCGTCCGCGCGGGGGAAAAGGGTGTGCCGGAACATCATCGCAAAGATCACGCTGGTAAAAAAGACGATACCCGCGAGTAAGATCGGCGGCAGGCCTTTCGGCTCCGGGACCCGCGGGCCGGCCGGCACATAACGCAGGATCAGCAAGACGATCATTGTCCATAGGAAAAGGCCACCGGCATGGGCCGCAGCCGAGAATCCGAAGAGAAAGGCGAAGGGGATTACGCCCCACATAAGACCGGCCAGGCCGAATAAAATTCCGGCCCATATCCGGACCAAGAACGGTTGACCGCGAAACAGCCGCCGGGCTGCGAGCCAGCCCAGGGCCAGGCTGTAAACGAATAAAAGGATGCCGAACATAAATACTGGATGCCTCTTTAGCGTGGTTGTCCGGGTCATCCCGAGGATTGAGAACGATGCGGACATTCGAAGACCGGTGACCTCCGGACGGATGTTTCTATTCTACCCCAGGCCTGCCGGGTGAGAAAGGACAAATATGCGAAAAATTGGCGCGAGCCGTAACAGTCACGGCTGTCAGGAACATGGGGACGAAACATCGGGCTCATCCGTTCGTTTTTTGAGCGGTTTTTAAAAAAGATTGCAAGAGATTGTCGGGTATTGTGCCGTATTTGTGCTAAGATAAATCTGTCCGACTTTCAAGGGTTGTCCTCGGGCCTGTTAGAGAGACGAGACACAATACCTTTTTAATAGAAGAGCAGAGTCGGCGGCGCTCCTGTTTTGTATTATTTGACATGGTCTCCCGAATCAGGGACGGGAGAGGATGATGCCGATAGCTTATCTGTCCGCGTTTGAGTATGCGTAGAATTTTTATTTTGTTAAAATATTTTTTTTATGCCCTCCTGCCGGTGGCGGCCCTGGCCGTATTCTTGGCCAAGGCCTTTTTTGTCGAAATATACTGGGGCGGGTTGCTCAATCAGACTCATTTGTTCTTTTTCTGGGCGGTCATCAAACATGACGCGGCCGTGCTGGCCGCAATGTTGTTTCTTTATTTTGTATCGCTTCATGTCATCTCGCCGTTTGCGCGTGTTGTCTTCCGGTTGGCAGAGGTCGGCATCTTCGGGCTTTATGGCCTGGATTTCGCGATCATCGTGACGTTTGCGACCCGGATCACGTTGGAGGATATTTTTAAATACGCCCTGCATACCCCGGACTTCATCCTGTCGGGCTTCCGGGAGGTGCTTTCGCCCGCTCAAACGGCAGGGCTCCTGGCCGGGCTGGCGCTTTTGGGATGTGCCCTAGTCGTATTTGTGGCGCGGCCCTGCCTTGTCGGTCCCAACTGGCGCAAGGCCTCGGCAACCCTCGCGGCTGTTTTTCTGATCATGTATCTTATTCCGCGGCAGGAGACCTACGCCCACGCCTGGATTTATCAGAATGTCTTTGAGTATAATTCGGGCCGGGGCGTTGATGTCGACTACAGCCCGGCCTTCCGGCAGGAACTGGAACAACGCGCCGGTGAAATCGACCATGAGGAGTGCCGGCCCAATCCCGATCCGGGAAAACAAAATATCGTTGTCCTTGTCGTCGAATCCCTGTCGATGTATCACAGCCGTTTTTTTTCGGGCCTGGAGGACATGATGCCCGGCCTGGACCGGATCGCGGCCGAGAACACGGCCTTTGTCCATTTCCACGCCAACGGGTTTACCACCGAAAGCGCCTTGACCGCCATGCTGCTGGGCATCCCGGCGGTCCCGCCCGTGTATGTTTATTCGGACAATGAGGGTGATTTTTCGTTTCAGGGGTATTTCGGCGCGGCGGATTCCTTGCCCCGGCGTTTGCGGCAACAAGGCTATACGACGGAATTTTTGACCAGCGGGGATCTGGCCTTTGCCGAGAAGGCCCGGTGGCTGAAGAGTATCGGCTTTGATTATCTCGAGGGCCATGATCATCCGTTTTACGCGGGCTGGCCGCGGCATGTCTTTTCCTCGGCCCCGGATGCGGCCCTTTACGCCCGGGCGCTGAAGCGCGTCTTTGATATCGAACGGCCGGCGCCGTTTTTTATGATGATCGAAACGGTCTCCACCCATCAGCCTTTTATTGATCCCGAAACCAAAGAGCGCTCCGAAGCCAAGGCCTTTGCTTATGCCGACCGCGAGTTGGAGAAATTTTATGACGCCCTGAAGACCAGGGGGTTTTTCGACAACGGGGTCCTTTTGATCACCAGCGATCAGCACAGCATGAAGCCCTTGACCGCAGCGGAGGTGAGGCGGTTCGGTGATCATGCCTACGCGCTTATCCCGCTGATTGTCGCCGGCCAGAATAAAAAAACGGAAATCGTCAGGCAACCCTTTCAGCAGGTTGATATTTATGCGAGTCTGATCAACAGCGTTTCCGGGCAGCGATGTGTCTCGGCCTGGCGGGGGGATTTTCTGGCTGTGCCGCGCCGGCCGGCAGAATGTATTTTTTATGTGCGCGGAGATGACCGCGACAAGATCAGCGTTTTTTGCGGGGACCGGACCGGCCAGGTCCGCCTCAGGGGGGACCGGACCGGATTTCTTGCGCCCACGTTCGCCGATCAGAAAAAGATCCTGGATAAAATTAATTTCGAGCGCCTCCGCCGAGCCAGCGATTAAGAAGATCCGCTTTGGCCGTCAGACGGCGGTTTTTTATTCCTCTCCTTCCAGAGGGTTCGTGATATTTCCTAATAAGATGAAAAATCCGTGTATCTGGTTCAGGCCGGGGGAGGAAACATTAGGGGTTGACAAATCGATTTCAGCGTGTAAAATTGATAATGGAAACCATTTTCATTAAAAAGGGGGGGGCATGCCGAGAGGAAATCGGGGCGGTCAGCGGTGGTGGCACGGCCGATTCAGGCAGGGCGGATTGCGTATCACGATGGGGCGCGAGGCCATTCTGAATGTCCTGACAAGGGCGAAAAAACATTTGAGCGCGGAAGAGATTTATCTGGCCGTGCGCCAGCAATATCCCTCGATCGGCCTAACCTCGATTTACCGCACCTTGGAGATCCTGACCGGCATGGGCCTGGTTCAGAAATTCGATTTCGGCGACGGCCGGGCCCGCTTTGAGCTGACCGGCGCGCCGGATCAGGAGCATCATCACCATCTGATCTGCCGGCGCTGCGGCCGGGTTATTGATTACCGGGATTTTATGGAGGAAGAGTTGGAGTTTTTGCGCATCACCGAGCGTGGATTATCGAAAAAATACCGTTTTGAAATCAGCGGTCATATGATCCAATTTTATGGATTATGTGAAAAATGCCGCGCCTGATTTTTTGCTTGAACGAAAGGAGGCACATATGCCAGCAGGAGATAGAACAGGACCCATGGGAGCAGGACCGATGACGGGACGCGGCGCGGGATTCTGTGCCGGGTTTAATATGCCGGGTTATGCCAATCCGGTTCCGGGACGGGGCGGTATGGGTTATGGCCGCGGCATGGGACGGGGAGGCGGTTTCGGCCGCGGGTACGGTCGTGGTTTTGGCCGGGGTTTTGCCTGGCGCGCCGCCGATCCGCATTATTACGGCGGGGCCGCTGCGCCGGCGCCTTCACCCCAGGACGAGGCCGGCATGTTGAAGAACCAGGCTCAGGCCTTGCAGGAACAGCTCAAGGCGATCAGCGCCCGTATCAGCGAACTCGAATCGGGTCAGACCCAGGAATAACAGGAATAATTTGCATTAGACCAAAACCAAGATAGAAGCGGTGAGCTCTCCACCGCTTCTATCTTTATTTCTCATTGCGCGAGAGGAGATGACATGAACAAACGGACCGACATTCTTATTATCGGAGGCGGCCCGGCCGGGGTTGTCTGCGCGGTAACAGCCAGGAAGTCTTATCCGTCCAAGAAGGTCACGGTGATGAAGGACATCGAGCACGGCGTGATCCCGTGCGGCATCCCCTACATGTTTGCGAGCCTGAAAAATCCGGATGAGAATAAACTCGGCATGGCCCCGCTCGAAAAGAACGGGATCGAGATCGTCGATGACAAGGCCTTGCGGGTCAACCGTGATGAGAAATCCGTCAGCACGGAAAAGGGCGATACGTATTCTTATGAAAAATTGGTGTTGGCCGTTGGGTCAACCCCGGTCATCCTCCCGATCAAAGGGATAGAGAAGAAAGGCGTGTATGCGATCCACAAAGATATGGTTTATTTGAAGACCGTTCTGGACAGGATTAAGGATTGCAAGAATATGCTGGTCATCGGCGGCGGATTCATCGGCGTGGAATTCGCGGACGAGCTGTCCAAACGCGACGGTGTCAAGGTCACGCTGGTCGAGATGCTGCCCAATCTGTTCGCGAATTCTTTTGACGAAGAATTTTCGAGCATGGCCGAGACCAAATTGCGCGATAAAGGCGTCGAGGTCTTGACCGGGGTCCGGGTCGAAGAGATTATCGGGAAGGACGGCGTGGAAAAGGTGCGGCTGTCGAACGGCAAAGAAATACCGGTGGACGGGATCATTTTGGGAGTGGGCTCGCGGCCGAATGTGGCCTTGGCGCAGGAGGCCGGGCTGGAGATCGGCCGCTGCAAAGGCATACTCGTGGATGAATACACCCGCACCACGCTGGATCAGGATATCTTCGCGATCGGGGACTGTTCCTGCAAACGCGATTTTTACACCCGAAAGGCCATCCCGGTCATGCTGGCGTCGACCGCCACGGCCGAGGCCAGGATCGCGGGCGCGAATCTTTATCAGATCAAGGTCGTGCGCGAGAACAAAGGCACGATCGCCATTTATTCGACCTATATCGACGGCCTTGTTTTGGGATCGGCCGGCCTGACCGAAAAAACGGCCCGTGCGGAGGGTTTTGAGATCGTGGTCGGATCGGTGGACGGCGTGGATAAACACCCCGGGACCCTGCCCGGCGCGTGCAAGGGCAAGGTCAAACTGATCTTTTCCAAGCAGTCCGGGATCATTCTCGGCGGCCAAGTCAGCTGCGGCATGTCCTGCGCGCAGTTGATCAATGTGATCGGGATCGCGATTCAAAAACGGATGTCTTTCACCGAGTTGGAGACCCTGCAGACCGCGACACACCCGTATTTGACCAGCGCTCCGACCAAATACCCGGTCATTCTCGCGGCCCAGGATGTTTACACCAAGATGTAAGTGATATTGCCCAGGGAAATCATATTGATGATCAAGGTGGAACGTGATGCCTGAACACAACAATCAGAAATACGTCGAGCAGGAAAAACGTCTGCGCGAGCGGATGGACAAGATCAAATACAAATTGATCGTCATGAGCGGCAAAGGCGGCGTGGGTAAGACGACCATGGCCGTGAATCTGGCCGTCGGCCTGGCCCGGCGAGGGCTTAAGGTCGGTTTATTGGATGTGGATATCCACGGGCCCAACATTGCCAAGATGCTCGGCATCGAGCATCTGAAATGCGCGGGTTCCGAAGAAGGCGTTGAGGCCGCGGAGGTCTCACCGAACCTCAGGGCCGTGAGCATCTCGATGCTGATGAAGGACGCGGATCAGCCCGTTATTTGGCGCGGGCCGCTTAAGATGCTGACGATCAAACAATTCTTAAGCGACGTCCTGTGGGGCGATCTGGATTACCTTATCGTGGATTCGCCTCCCGGGACGGGTGACGAGCCGTTGAGCGTGTGTCAGCTTATTTCCGGCATTAACGGGGCGGTCATCGTAACCACGCCGCAGGCCGTGGCTCTGATGGACGCCCGTAAAAGCGTGCGTTTCGCCCAGTCGATCAAGGTCCCGGTGACGGGCGTGATCGAAAATATGAGCGGATTTATATGCCCGCATTGCCGCCGGCCGATCGACTTGTTCGGGACCGGGGGCGGCCAACAGATGGCGGTTGACATGGGGGTGCCCTATTTAGGCCGGGTCGCTTTCGATCCTCAGATCATTCAGGAAAGCGATGCGGGCCGTTTTTTTATGCGTTTTGAAGATCAGGCCAAGCCGGCCGGTTGGATGGAGGATATCGTTGAAAATATTCACGTTAGAATGACAACAGAAAGATCGAATCAAAATGAATCCGGAAAAATTTAAATACATTTACGGCCCGGTCCCGTCCTGGCGGCTCGGGCATTCGTTGGGGATCGATCCGGTCTCCAAGGGCCATAAGATCTGCAGTTTTGACTGTGTTTATTGCCAGATCGGAAAGACAGGCTTGTTAACGGACCGGCGCCAGGAATTTATTTCTGATGAAGAGATTGTCGCGGAGCTGAATGCCCTGCCGGAGGTGAAGATCGACTATATTACTTTTTCCGGGGCGGGCGAACCGACCCTGGCCGCTAATCTGGGGCGGATGATCCGGTCGATCCGGCAGACACGTCCGGAAAAGGTGGCGGTTATCACCAACGCCTCTTTGATCGACCGCCAAGACGTGCAGGATGATTTGATGCAGGCGGATTTTGTTCTGGCCAAATTTGACGCGTCCGATCAGGACGGCCTGATTGAGATCAACCAGCCGGTTGATCCGGTCCGGTTTGAAAACATCTTTCCCGGGATCAAGTCCTTCCGCAAACGGTATCGGGGCCGGCTGGCGCTGCAGATCATGTTCATCGAACAGAATCGTGACCGCGCTCAAGATCTGGCGCGCCTGGCCCGGGAGATTCAGCCCGACGAGGTTCAGATCAACACCCCCTTAAGGCCGTGCGCGGTTAAGCCTTTGCCTGAGGCGGAGCTGAAACGCGTTCAGGATTGTTTTGCCGGATTAAAGACCCTTAATGTTTATGACGCCGAGAAAACGCCGATCCAGCCGATCAGTACCGAAGATACGCTGGTCCGGCGCGGCAAGGTCTGAAAAGTTTTTGTATTCAGCGTCAAACCGTCGGGCAGCATGATGAATATATTTGATAAATATGTCCAACAATATGATGCCTGGTACGACCGGCACCCTTACGCCTACGAATCTGAGCTCAAGGCCCTGCGCCAAGTCCTGCCGCGAGGCGGCCGGGGGTTGGAGATCGGGGTCGGGACCGGTCGGTTTGCCGCGCCGCTGAAGATCACGATCGGGATCGATCCGTCTTCGACCATGGCGGCCAAGGCCCGTGAACGCGGGGTGAATACGCGCTGGGGTTATGGCGAGGATCTGCCGTTCACGGACGGGGCGTTTGATTACGCAGTTATGGTCATCTCGCTTTGTTTTGTCAACGATCCCTTACAGGTTTTGCAGGAAATCCGGCGGGTCCTCCGGGATGGCGGCGAAATTATTATCGCGATTGTCGATAAAGAGAGTTTTTTGGGGCGGGCTTACCGCCGCAAGAAAAGCCCTTTTTACCGTCACGCCCGGTTCTTTGATGTCCGGGAATTGAAAGATTATTTGAGCCAGACCGGATTCGGCCGGTTTTCTTTTCATCAGACCTTGTTTGATCTGCCTGATCGGCTGACCTGTGTCGAAGAACCGCAAAAAGGTTTTGGTCAGGGCGGGTTCGTCGTTGTCAGGGCCGTCAAAACGGAACACTAAATAAGGAGAAAGATCATGCCCTACGGTCAAGGAAGAGGCGGCGGGAATCCGCAACGCGGCGGCGGTGCCGGCCCGGGCGGTCAATGCGTGTGCCCGCGCTGCGGGCATAAAGTTGATCATCAGCCCGGGGTGCCCTGCACCACGGTCCAATGTCCTCATTGCCGGATCGCGATGCGGCGGGCCTGAGGCAGCCCTGACAAAGCCAATCAAAGAGAGCAGCGTTTATGATATCACAAATCGATTTATGCCCGGCCCACAGCCGGCGTGTTGACCATCGTTCCCGGGTCGTGTTCCGGCCGGGCTACAATGCCATCGTCGGGCCGAACGCGACCGGCAAAAGCACGATGCTCGAGGCCATTCGTTCCTGC